>JAZUFU010000029.1:0-19134 GCA_045640865.1 Acutalibacteraceae bacterium
TAATCTCCGTGATTTGCTGATATGAAGCCTCCCTTGGGGGAGGTGGCAAAATCTATGATTTTGACGGTGGGGGTAACCCCCTCAGTCTGCTTCGCAGACAGCTCCCCAAAGGGGCGCCTTTTCTGTGCTTACCGAGAGAAAAAATCAGATAATTGTTAAAGCTCGAGCACAGTGCGGCGAAACAGATAACAGTTACCCCGACTATAAATTCTGATTTACCTGCTCACTCGCGGATTTCGCCTGACGGATAGGGAATATCTGTTTCATATCCCGTCGGCGCGCCCATTACGGGATAACCGTTTTTGTCGAAGCTGACCTTTTGCAGATTCAGATACCTCGGCGCATAAGTTACGCTCAGGTTTGTCTGCTTCAATCCGTGGTAGGCGCACCACAGCTCACTGCCGTCGGGCGAGCGGAAGAATGAAGCGTGTCCGGGGCCGTAAACTCCGTTGCCCTTGACAAACAGCGGCTCCGATGATTTCTTCCACGAGCATTTACTGCACATATCGCCGCCTGTGTATTCAAGCACGCCGAGGCAATATTCATCTGACCAGCAGCCGTTGCCCGAGTAGATTATGTAAAGATGACTGCCGTTCTTTACAAAAAACGCGCCCTCGTTGATTGCGGCTCCTTTGTCATAAGGCGGTACACGCTCCCAGTCATATTTTGCTTTAGAAATAACAGCTTTCTTTTTGCCGAGCGTCCACGGATTTTCAAGCTCCTGAATTACAAGATACTGCGCGCCTTTGATTCTGTTTCCGTCGCAGCCCGAATAGCAGATATACTGTCTGCCGTCTCTGTCCGTATATACTGTCGGGTCGATGGCGTAAAGGTCATCATCAAGCAGACCTTTGAAAATGAAACCGTCAAAAGGATTTTCGGTTCTGGATTCCATGACAAACAGCCTCTTTTCGCCGCTGTCCTCCTGCGCCGTGCCGCTTGTGTAAATATACCATTTTCCGTTCGGCGCCTTGTGCATTTCGGGTGCCCAGATATTGCCGTAAATTCCGCTTTCGCTGCCTGCATTAAATACCACAACAGAATCGTTGTCCGTGAGCAGATTTGCGGCGTGGCGGCTGCGGTAAATTTCAAGCCTGTTGACGCAGGTAAAAAGGCAATAGTAATATCCCGTAACACAGTCGTATGTAACAAACGGGTCGGGCGCGTCCCTGTCGGCTATCGGGTTATTGAATGTACGCGTATCGGGCGCATCATCATTTTTATTTTTTATTACCGCATACGGGTCAAGCTGTCTGAGATAATTCTCACAGCCCGAAAACTTCACCTCTTTGGCGAGCATGCCGTCCTCATACTGAATATATGTGTTGGAATCAAGCACGGGAAGATTGCCCGTCTGACTGCTGATAATAAACAGCGAATATGTTGAGCCGTCGAGAATGTTGTTTGAAATCACAAAGTTTTTGCTGTCATTCACATGAGTCCATGAGTTGATGGCGGCTGTGTTGGCAGGGTCGCACCGCTGAGCTCCCCAGCCGAGCCCCGAGTCGCGGAAGGTGTTTGAATCAACAAGAATATCCTTGAGCAGACCGCCCTCGCTGTCAAAATATTCAAAAGAATATGTGCATTTTTCAATCACATTGTTTCTGAATGTAATATTCTGAATTTTTGAGTCTTCGCTTGACTGGAATGTTATGCCGGCGTCATAAATCTGATAGATGCGGCAGTTTTCAACAAGCACATTATCGGAATCCGCCCAGAACTCAATGCCGTTTCCGTATCTTACGATATGCTCAATGTCGGGCTGAATCGAACCGCCTGTCCAGCCGATCTCGCAGTTTCTGACAGTAACATTCCTGTTGCCGCCCGTTATGCCGTGAGCTCCGCCGTAAAGCACACGCAGTCCGTCAACTGTCGCGCCTTTTGCAAGCCTTATAACGTGCCTGCACAGCGCGAACTCAATTTCGCTGAAACGTTCAGCAGGGTTCTGTTCACTGTAAAGATAAACCTTTTTGTCGTCCGTGTTATGCCAGAAAGAAAGGTCGTCCGTCAGCTCTCCGACAGTACCTTTGAAGCCGAATATCCCCGTTACCTGCTTTAAGCCGACGGCTTCGTCCGAGTTAAAGATGATATTGCCCACATCATCGGCAAATTCTTCGTCGAACATCCACACATTCGGGATTTCTGTTTTAATCCATTTTGCAGAATCGGCGGCGTCAGCGGAGCCTAAAAAAGTAGGTATTTCACCCTCACCGCAGGCGGCGTATGTAACGCCTTTCTGACAGACAAGCTGACCGCGGTATTTACTTCCGCAGGCGATGTAAACCGTGTTGCCTTTTCTGAACTTCATGCTGTTGAGCTTGTCGAGCGACTGAAACGCATCCTCAAGGCTCTTTCCGCTGTTGGAGTCCGAACCGTTGACGGAGTCGAAATAATAGACGGCATTCCACGGCATCAGCCCCGCGAAAAATGAAAGCAGAATTGAAATTGCGGTAATGATTGAAGTAACGATTTTCATAACAACACTCCACTTAATGAATTCATCGGTATTATATCAGTTTTTTCTGTCTAAAACAAGGCTATGATAATTGACACTCAAAAAAAGATGTGCTATACTTTCACAAAATTTGACAAACGGAGAAAAATCCGCTTAATTCAAGGAGGCTTTGAATCATGGAAATCACAGAAAAAAAGCACATTGTCAAAGGTGTCAGAATCACATTCATTGTTGTTCTTATCGCGTTTGCGTTCACTCTGCTGACGGACGGAATTTTCAGCTCTCTGCCGCCCAAAGTGCCCGAAATGATAAGCCTTGTTATCTATACGCTTATCGCGTTCATCTGCTACAAGCCCGAAAAAGGCACGCTTCTCAAATCAAACAACAAAATGACCGCAACGGGATTTTTTGTAATCCTCGGCGCGTTCATGCTTACAAGGCTCGTTTCGGAGCTGGTTATCGCTCTGCTGACAGCGGTTGTAATAAATGAGGAAACAGTATCGCTCGACGCGTTTGACTCAACGCTCAATCATCCGTTCATGACATTCCTGTTCATGTGCATTGTTACGCCCATTTGCGAGGAAACAGTTTTCCGCGGATGCGTCGGCAATAACTTCAAAAAGCACGGCGTAAAATTCGCGATGATTATGTCGTCGCTGCTGTTCGCGGTTTATCATCTGAACTTCTTGCAGCTTGTGTCGGCGTTCCTTATGGGAATGGTGCTTTTCTACATCGCGATGAACTATTCCATAAAGTGGTCGATTCTTTTCCATTTCATCAACAACACAATCGCAATCTGCACTTCACAGCTTCTCAAAGACAATATAGAGCTTTCGGGTGTTGTCAACGGCGTATCGTATGCTGTTGAAGCAGCGTTCATTATCATCGCGCTTGTGCTGATGAAAAAGGACAATGCAAAGCAGAAGGTTAAAGATTTCCTCAGCAGCCCCGAAAATGAGAGCGGCGCATATAAAGCCTCGATGCTCAATATATGGTTCATTCTGATAATCATTGTTTTTGCGGTAATGAGCGTAACAGTTATCATGTCGCTGAACGGCGCAATAGATATGTCGGGCGTCAGTGCGGCGGCGTAAAATCAAAATCATTTTTAACAGAAAACACCCTGCTGTCGCTGACAACAGGGTGAATTTTATGATTTTATTCTGTCAATTCTTCCAATGCTTTTTTCTGATCTCTGCGTGCATAAACCACCGCGAACACATAAACTGCCGTGTCTTCTTTATCAACGGTAAAATACACAAGAAAGTTGTTGACTGTCATTTTATGTACGCCGTATTCGCGCCACTTTTCTTCATCTGTAAGCGGAATACGGTTCGGCATCTGTTCAAGTGATTCAATCGCGGTTTTCAACGCAGAAAGAGTATTCTTTGCCGCAGCAGGCGATTTGAGTTCAAAAAGAATATAATCTCTGATTGCTGTCAGCTGCTGTTGAGCCTGTGGAGTAATAATTACCCTATACTTTTCTGACATATTATACTCCCTGCATTAAATCTGCGAATACCTCAGCCGCGGGTTTGCCCGACTTTGCGTTTGCTTCGGTCAAGCCATGCTTCATCATTTTGTCAAAATCCGCAGAATCCATTTCATCTCTTGCCGCAGGCGAGGACGGAACGGAAAGCGGAAAAGGTATGCTCTTTGTCAGAATAATCTGCTTGTAAAGCATATTTATCACAACAGAAGCGGGAACGCCGAGCGTTTCGAGAATATTTTCAGCCTGCGCTTTTACATCAGGCTCTACTCTTGCGAGTACATTTGCGGTTTTAGCCATAATATCATCTTCCTTTCGATAATATTATATACTATTGTATATCAAATAGCAATACGTTTTTTAAAAAAGCAACAGAAAAAGAGGAAGCTGTGGAGCTTCCTCTTAATGTTTTTACTCAATGCAAATCATCTGATGGATTTCGACTTTGGGGACAGTGAAGGACACCTTACCGTCGGCATAAGTGAAGTCTATTTTTTCGTTCTGCGGAACGAGCGTTACACTTTCGGGTTTGCCGCATTTCACCTTAACATCAACATTATAAAGCGGAACGATGTCCTCGATAACCTCGGTGTCCGCACCGCGCTTTGTTGTGTGGGCATAGAGGAGATGAACTATCTTTCTGTCGCCCTGCTCGAGAAGCGTTGTAACGCCCCTGTCGGGTACGGACGATTCAACTGTGAAATCGCCGCCCATGAGACGCTCGATTACATAAGCCGCAAGCTCCTTAATGTGGAAGTCGCCGTACTCGGCATAGCCTGTGAAAATATCCCAGCCGATGTAGGCGATATTTCCCTTGATTGCGGCGGTGGGGAAGGTAAGGCTTCTGTCATTGGGAGCGTGCTGATGTGAGCAGAAATGCTCAGCCGTGCGGTTGAAATAGGGATTCTGACCGTCGGCAACAATCTCGGCGTCGATATTCTCAAAGCGGAAATTCCTTGATCGCATGAGATATTCCGTCGTGCCGTTCACGGTGTCAAACTTCGGGATAAAATATGTAGGTCTGAACTCGTTTTCGCCGACGAATTTAACGCCTGTGTCAAAGCAGAAATTGCTGTTTTCGTCAAGTCCCGATTCGCCCGAAAGAAGCAGCTTGCCTCCCTGCGCGAGATAAGCGTCGAGCTTCGCTTTAAGAGAGGCGTCAATCTTCCATATATCGGGGAGAATGAGCATTTTGTATTTTGTGAAGTCCTCGTCGAGGTCAATAAAGTTGTAAAGTCTGTTCGTTTCAAGGAGAATTCTGTTCGCGCCTGTGTCGGCTTTTCCGCCGCCGTTTCTGCCTGAAAGAGCTTCGCCCGCGAGCACGGCAATATCGGCAATGTACTTCGCGCCCTTGCACCACGGCTCCTTTGCCTCAACCTCGGCGTATGCCTTGCCGACAAGAGAGAATGTGGATTTATTGAGCAGTCCCTCGGGGTGCATCTGGTCGCCGATTGAGCATCCGCCGCCCTGCGCGATTGAAAGAGCTGCTTCGTATCTGAGAGCGTTGGGATGCTTGAAGCCGCCGAACTCGCCCCACGACTTGTGAAATTTGCCCGTCATTCCGAGGAATTCCCCGCGCTGAGTTCTCGCGTATGCCGCCGACATCGGGAAGTGGTCATAGCCCCAGCCGCCTGTCGGGAGGCTTTCAAGCTCGAGGCACTGAATTGTGTCGATAAGGTCGCGTCTGCCCTTTAAAACATGACCTGAGTTCTGGAAAATCGTTGTGTCGGGGTTGTGCTTGTGAACAGCCTCCTCAACCCTGTCAAGATAATTGCGGTAAACCTTTTTGCCGAATTCGCGCATATCGTCGTCATTGTTATAATCAAGTCCGAGGGCGGTCATGTCCGCGCGGCACTTGTCGCAGTAGCACGGTCTTTCGCCGACAATGTCAAGGAAGATTTCGCACGGGTTGTAGTTTTCCATAACCTCCTCAATCTCGGCAATCAGCTTGTCAAGATAGGTGGTGTTGAAGCAAAGGCAGTGATAGCCTGCGCGTGAAAAATCGGGCTCGTTCATCCAGTCATTTTTCCCGCGCTGAAGCCATTCGTGGTGAGCCACGGCGTCCTTTTCGTCAAGGCCTGCGGAAATATAAACGGGAGCGCGCACGCCGATTTCCTCACAGGCTTCAAGCTGAGCCTTGAGCAAATCGAACTTCAGCGTGGGGTTCATTTCGTTGACCTTTGTGGGATGGTAAGAATAGCCGTGGTGGCACTTTGAGAACACCGTAATCGAGTCAACATGGCCAAGCTTCAAGGCGTCCTGCCACGCTTTTTTATCGAACCTTGCGCCGACATCGGGAATAAGCGGCGAGGTGTGGAAATCAAGGTGAATCTGTCTTAATCTGAAATCGCTCATAATAACCTCCGAAACAGTTTATTAAAACAACGCCGCGCAATCAGTACAGCTGAATTGCGCGGTGCTGCCGTATTTAATAATAATATATCACGAGGATAATTTCAAGAGATTATCGGCGATTGTCTTGACTTAATCGGGTAATTCTTTTGTTTTCAGACCGCCGCTGCTCTTAACCTTTGTGAACTCCTTGTCGATAAAGAAAACATCTTCAGGCTTGCGTGTACCGTGCGATGTGGTTAAAACCCAGCATCCGCTTGCGTTCTGAACCCAGCCGCCATTTGTCGATACACCTTTTCCGACAGAAATATGGAAGTGATAGCCTGTTGCATTTCCGTCATTCCCCTCAAGGAATATAGGTTCTTTTCTTCTGAATGTCTGACCGACTCTAAGATACTTCAACGTGTCGTCATTGGGGTGCACAACCATTATTGTAACATAGTCCCTCGTTCCGTCTGCAAAATAAACCTTGCTCGTTGACTGAAGCCATATTGCGTTTGTGCCTGTGTTGCCTACGCCGTAGATTCTCACAATCTTCATTTCGTCGCACGGACAGTAAAAATATGAACGGCCAAAATCCTCGCAGGCCTCGTCAAGAGAATAGTCAATTATATTATCTCTTGAGTGTGAATGATAGTAGTGTGAAAACCAGCCGTTGTAATTCTGTGTGATATTCATTACCTTGGTGGGATAAATTAAATAATTGTCTCTCAGGTCTTTAATTGTGCCGCCTTTTTGGGCAAGCCTTCCGTGGTTTGAAAATGTTCCAATATAACCGCCGCTCATGCTCCAGACAGCGCCTTCTCTGTTTGCCGCATATGTAACATTGCAGCCTGCCGCACTGACTGTGTTGATGTTTATTACATTTCCGACAACGCTGTTGCTTTGCCTGAGAATAAGCACACCGCTGTTTTCAATTTTATTTACATTGCAGTTGTAAAGCTCCGCATTGCTTGCCGTATTGTTTTTAAGCGCGGTTGTATCTTTGCCTGTTGTCTTTAAGGTCGTGCCGTAGCTCAGCTGAGTAAAGCCGCTGTTGACAATCGTGTTGCCTGCTGACTCAAGGCTGCACTTTTCGCCGTCGCCCGCAATAAGCTCTGCGGAAGCGTTTACCGTAACGCATACGCCGATGCTGTTTTTAAGGTTAAGGCTGCTGAGGTGCAGTTTATTTTTGCTGATTACATTAAAAATCGCCGCGTCCGCTTTTCCGTCTTTGACGGTAATTGTATGCCCCTTGCCGATGATTTTAAGGTTCGCGCATTTAATATCCGTCTGTGTACTGACGGTAAAATCCGATGTAAGAGTCCATTCGCCGCCTTTTTCCGCGGCTTTTTTCAGGTCAGCCTCCGAGGCAATTTCAAATGTCTCTTTCTGAGGTTCAGCAGCTTTTTCCGCAGGCTTTGCTTTTTCCTCTTTCGGTTTTGCCGCTTCTTCTACAGGCTCTGCCTTTTCTTCCTGCGGTTTTGCCGCTTCTTCCTTCGGTTCTGCGATTTCAGCCTGCGGCTCTGCCGTTTCTTCCGACTGTTCGATAACTAAATCAAATATACCGCCCTCAAAAGAGAACTTGCCCTCATTACTGATTGTGCCGATGTGTCCGCCTGTCATGTAAAGTGCGCCGTCAGGCTTTATGCAGGCTTCGTCCGCCTCTCCGCCGTCCCAGAATACATTTGTTCCGGAGCCGTCAATATACAAACCCGTATTCTTCGGGTTGAAGAATGTTCCGCCTTTTATTACTGTTGCCGACTCGCCGACGCATTTGACAGCATACGCGTTATCAGCATTTGATTTGTATGTACCGCTGTACAGCGCACAGCTTGCTCTGTTTATTATTGCTTCACCGTTTTCGGAAATCACTGTAATATCTTTTGATTTGAAGCTGCCGTTTCCGCAGATATCAAAGCAGGTTTTACTGCATTTGATTGTCTTTTCACCCTTAAGATTGAGCGTTCCCGTAACCTTTACCGTATCGCTCAGTGTCAGATCTTTCTTAAGCGTGTATTCGTGTGTGTAGTTCTTTTGCGCGGCCTCTCTGAGCCTGGCTTCATTGTTGATTCTGTAATAACCGAATATACCGATAAACCATTCGGTAAAGCGGCTGTCAGAGCGTGAGGAGACTTCTCTTGTTACTTTCATTGCAGATACATTTGGCGTAAGCGATTCCGCGTCCACATCTTCCGCCGACGCATACACAGGCATTACGCTCAAGACAAACAGTACCGAAGAAATCAGCGCATAAATACGTCTGATTATTTTTATGCCTTCTTTATATTTATATATTATCTGCAAAATTCGCGCTTCAAGCCGGTTCATATATACCGCCTCCTGATTATCAAAACTATTTGTTTTTTGAAGCAGTTTTATTAAACACCAATTCAATCAATTTGTACATCAAAAAGGAACGAACAGCATAAAAAAAGGAACGAACAGCAAAGAATCGCTTTTTTCAGCCAAAAACAGGAATGAAATTCAACAGGTTATTTGTTGACATTGTGATTACGATAATGATATTATTGCATCAGAATATATTAAGGAGGGTTTTTATGTTTAAATCTCTTGCAAAAAGGCAGGTCGCGGCGTTCGGCGCGCTGTCGGGCGTTTTCGGCGGTATATTCAAGGCACTTGTTCATTTTAATTTCAAGCGTGTCGGCGCGCTTATTGTCGCGTTCTTCCAGCTTATCGGCGCGGCGGTTTTTGACACGCCCGTGAAGCCGTATCTTGACGAAATTGACATGAGCCGATTTGAGCTTGTGTGGCAGGACGAATTTGACCACGGCTTTGACGAGACAATGTGGCAGGGGCATTATGTCTATGGCGACAATGAAACCACGCTTCGTGATACGGCGTGGTGGAACCGCTCGCAGGTGAGCTTCACCGACGACGGCTGTCTGCTCCTTGCCGCAGACTATAAAGAGGACGGTCCGAAAGGTGCGGGATACTATTCCTACGGTATGGAGACGAACCCGAACAAGAATTATAACGGACATCACAAGGGTTACGAGCAGCTTTACGGCTATTTTGAGATAAGGTGTATTCTCCCCAAAGGCGCAGGGCTGAATCCCGCGTTCTGGATGCTCACCGACGGAATGTGGAACGACGACACCGACGGCGGAAAGAGCGGCTGTGAAATCGACATTTTTGAGACGAGCTATGATTTCAACAAAAAGAGCCTGTCATACAACTCGATTTATCAGACAATTCATGTTGACTCTTACGAAGAAAACCACAAGCAGGAAGTTCAGGGCTCCTTCTACGCCGACGACCCGTACAACAAGTTCAACACCTACGGCGTGGAATGGAACAGGGACGAGTACATTTTCTACATCAACGGCATAGAAACGGCAAGAACAGATTTTGCGGGCGTGTGCGAAGTGCCGCTGTATTTCATAATCTCGCTCGGCGTAGATGAAAAAATCGCGAAGAATGAGCATCTGCCCTCCGCGCTCAAGGTCGATTATGTAAGAGCGTATCAGTATAAGGAGCTTTTGTAATCAGCGGCGAAAGTTCAGGAAGCGGGCGATTGATAATCGCATCTACCGATGCACCATCAAAAATCCGCGATAAATTGACGGGCGATTCGTGAATCGCCCCTACCGACGAAGGCTGAAGATTATACGGAATTTTAACAGCGGCAGGGGCAAGCCCCTGCCCTACACACGAAGTCTGAAAACATAGTAGCACATACCTTGAGAAAGAATATTGCCAAGCCTCCGCATCGTTCATCCAATTACAAAATTTCACCCATGGTAACCCGAATATAAAAACGGGACGCCCGGGAGGTCGTCCCCTACAAGCTCGGTCTGAACGCAGATTTTGTAGTACCTTGTAACAGTTAAAAGTTTATAAAAAGGCGCAAGTATGATTTTGTCAGGCAAGGCTGACGACGCCGATGGGCTGGCGCCCTTCAAGGAGGAAAACGCAGCATGGCGAAATCAGACGATGTGTATTTTTTAAAGTTTTAGCTGTTACAAGGTAGTAGAGGTCGTCGTCCTCGGCGACCCGTATTTTTATGAATATTGAATAAAGTAAAAACTGCCGCAAAATCAAACCGATTTGCGGCAGTTCTTTTGTTTAATTTCAGTCAATTGTTTTTGCAAGCTCTTTAAGATATGCCTTGAATTCCTCGCCGATTTCGGGGTGGCGGAGCGCAACCTCGCAGTTGGCTTTCATGATGCCGAGCTTATTGCCCATGTCGTAACGGATGCCGTCGAAGTCCTGAGCGAGAAGTCCGTTCTCTTTCGCAACGCGTGTGAGCGTGTCTGTGAAATAGAGCTCTTCGCCCTCGGGAGTGTTTTTGAGGTCTTCCTCAAGATAGTCAAATACGCAGGGAGGAGCGATAACTCTGCCGAGAATTGAGTAGCAGGACATAATCTGATCCTCTGTGGGCTTTTCGATGATATTGTGAACTGTCATGAGCTTATCATCAATAGGAGTAACATCGAGTGAGCAGTATTTGGAAACATCTTTGCGCGGAACTTCCTTAACGCCGACAACGCCCTTGCCGTATTTTTCGTATGTTTCAACAAGCTGCTTTGTAACAGGATTGTTTTCGTAGTTTACGATAACATCGTCGCCGTAAAGAATAGCAAACGGCTCGTCGCCGATAAAGGATCTTGCCTTCATGATTGCGTGGCCTAAGCCCTTTGTCTCTTTCTGACGGATGAAATAAACATTTGCGATGTCGGCTGTTTCCTTAACTACATCGTAAATATCCTTTTTCTTCGGATTTTTGGAGAGTTGATCCTCAAGCTCATAGCTGTGGTCGAAATGATCCTCAATAACACCCTTGCCTCTGTTGGTGATAATGAGTATATCCTCAATTCCTGCCGCCGCCGCTTCTTCAACAATGTACTGAATAGCAGGCTTGTCAACGATGTTGAGCATTTCTTTCGGCACTGATTTGGACGCGGGAAGAACTCGTGTGCCGAGACCTGCCGCAGGAATGACCGCTTTTCTGATTTTCATTATATTATACCTCCGTGGTTAAAATAAATTCATAAAGAATTTGCCTGCCGACAAAAGCATCGGCACAATGTAGTCCGCCGCAAGGAACACAACAGCTCCCCAAAGGAACGAAACGCCGCCCCTCTGCATAAGAAGCATTCTTTTTGTAACGGTTTCGTTAGTCGCCTGCTCAATCGCCGCCATGTCTTTTTTCATCTTGCGTCTGTAAAGCTCGTTGGCACAGAGGGCGAGCACAACATGATATACAACCTCAATGCCGATTATGATTGAGCCTCTTTTAATATATGACTTCGTTTTTTCAACGTATTCGGGATTCTCTGAAAGGGCGAGGTATTCCTCCATGGTCGGTGCTTCATCTGAATTTTCATCAGTTTCCATCATCGCCTGAATTTCAGCCTGCTCATTGAGCAGATTGGTTGCAAGAGGATAAGTGAAAAGTGAAATCGCGACCGAAACGGCAAGCACCAGCGCGCCCGCTTTATAGAGCTTTCTGTAAAAGAACCAAGCCGCACCGAAGAACAGAGCCGCCCAGTTGATGCTGATTTTTTTGCCCTTTAAGAATTTGTTGATGTAATTGCGCGCGCTCTGCTGAATGTAAAACGCGATATCGCCAACGCGCATACCGTCGATTTTATCGTTTTTGTCGGCGTTTACGCCGTGCATGAGCATTGTCTCAAAGCCGTCGTCATTAGCTTCGCCCGCTCCGAAAACAGGCATAGTGAACGGCGCGTCCTCGTCGCCCTGCTCAGCGTTTTCTGGTTTCACTTCAGGCTGAGGCTCGGCAGGCTTTTCCTCTGACGCGTTTTTCTTCCATTCAAAGCCGCCCGAATGGAGGCTTTCATTGGCGCAGTGATTTTCTTTTTCCCAGCAGGCTCTGTGGTGCGGAGTGCCGCACTCGGGGCAGACAACAATATCGTCCTCGCCGCTGAATAACTGCCCGCAGACGGGGCATTTTTCATTTTTAAAATCCATTTAACAATCTCCAAAATATTATTACAGATGTATTATATCACATTTCAGGGTTATATTGTAAACGATTTGAAAAAATTTTTCAATGATTATATTAAAAGTTTCTTTACTTTATGGGAATTTTCTTGTATAATTCATTACTATAGAGTAATTATGTTGGTTTGAGAGGTAAATTATGTTACAGTTTGAAGAATTAAGACTTAAACTGCTCGGCTATGAGGATAAACTCAAGGAGCTTAAAGAGGCTCTCGGTCTTGAAGACATGAAAGCGGAGCAGGCGCGTCTGGAGGAACAGACAGCAAACGAAGATTTCTGGGGCGACCTTGCAAATTCACAGAAGGTGCTTCAGAAGATAGCTTCGCTCAAAAGTAAAATCAAGTCATACGAAGACCTTAAGGCGGCGTTTGACGACGGACTGATGATGATTGAGCTTTCCAATGAAGAGGAAGACGAGGATATGTTTGAGGAATGTTCCGCAAGCGTTGACGCTTTCATTGAGGAGCTTGACAAGCAGACGCTCAGCACGCTTCTTTCGGGCGAATATGACGACAAGAACGCCGTTCTCACTTTCCACGCGGGCGCAGGCGGAACTGAGGCTCAGGACTGGGCTGAAATGCTCGTAAGAATGTACTCCCACTGGGGTGAGAAGCACGGCTTCAAGGTCAGCATGGTTGACTTCCTTGACGGCGACGAAGCGGGACTTAAATCCGCCACGCTCATTATCGAGGGTGAAAACGCCTACGGCTATATGAAGAGTGAAGCTGGCGTTCACCGTCTTGTAAGAGTTTCACCGTTCGACGCTTCGGGCAGACGACACACTTCCTTTGCGTCGCTTGAGGTTATGCCCGAAATCGACGACACCATTGAGGTTGACATCAGACCTGAGGATATTAAAATGGAAGTTTACCGCGCGTCGGGCGCAGGCGGTCAGAAGGTTAACAAAACCTCGTCCGCTGTAAGACTTATCCACCTGCCCACAAACATTGTTGTTTCCTGCCAGGTTGAAAGAAGCCAGCATCAGAACCGCGAGGTTGCGATGAGAATGCTTAAATCCAAGCTCATTGAGATTAAGGAAAGAGAGCATCTTGACAAGATTGAGGACATCAAGGGCGACCAGAAGGAAATAGGCTGGGGCAGCCAGATCCGTTCCTACGTTTTCATGCCCTACACGCTTGTTAAGGATCACAGAACGAATTTTGAAATCGGCAACATCAACGCAGTTATGGACGGCGACCTTGACGGCTTCATAAACGCCTACCTTAAAATGGAATCACTTAAGGCAATGCCGCTCGATTAAAGGCACACGCCTTGCTTGAATATTATTCCGTCATATTGCCCAAAAATTTCTTGAAATACGAAAGTATGCCTTCAAAATTTTTGAACAATCTGACGAAAAATCTTACAGTGCAATTCGCACGCCTTTAATCGTGCGGTATTGCCTACAGAAATAAACGGTCAGTAATCTCACGGGGTGATGGTATGAGGATAATTGATATTTCAAGAACGCTCACCGATACTGTTGAGTATCCCGGCGACCCGAAAACAAAGGTTGAGAGAGTGAGAAAAATTGCGGACGGCGACGGCTGCAACCTCACCGCTCTTTACGCCTGCCTGCACACGGGCACTCATGCCGACGCGCCGTGCCATTTCATTGACGGAGCGGATACGATAGAAGACCTTGACATAAGCAGATTCATAGGCCCGTGCACGGTTATTGAAGTTCCGCCCGAGCCGATAACAGGCGAATATGTTGAGGAGCATTTCCCGAAAAAAGCCGAGCGTATTCTCATAAAAGGCAACGGCCTTGCGAGATTTCACGAAAGCGCGGCTTACAGCGCGGTTGACACAGGCATCTGCCTTATCGGCACGGACGCCGATTCCGTCGGCATGGCAGGCAATCAGTCAGCTCCGCACAAAGCGTTCCTCAGAAGCAAAATTGCCATTTTAGAAGGGCTCGACCTCAAAGATGTCAAGCCGGGCAGATATTTTCTCGTCGCTCCCCCGATTAAAGTCGGAGCAGTTGACGGCGCGCCCGTAAGGGCTCTGCTCATTGAGGATTACAGCCTTTGGAACAGCATTTTATAAATTATATTTCCCGCGAAAGGACTTGATTTTTTGAAAGCAAACGAAAGCATTGAAAAATACCCCGCAAGGGTGCGTGAATACGCAAACTACACAGTCAAGAGCATCAAAAATGTCTGCAAAACCTGCGGCCCGAGAATTGTCGGCAGCGAAAGCGACGCAAAGGCAAGAGAATATTTCAAGAATGACCTTGATAAATTCTGCGACGAGACAATCGTTGAGCCTTTGAAGGTAAGCGACAAGGCGTTCATGTCATGGGTTCCCATCGGCGCAACGCTTCTTATCCTCTCCGCCGCCGCGTTTATGCTCGGCTTTGCGGCTGTAACCCTCGCGCTGACGGTTATCGCTCTGCTCTTTATCGTTTTTGAGTTCATTTTCTATAAACCCGTTCTCGATGTTTTCTTCCCGAAGAAAGAAACCGCAAATGTAATCGGCATCAGAAAAGCCGCAGGCGAAACAAAAAAGAGAATCATTCTCTCAGGTCATACCGACTCAGCCTTTGAGTGGACTTACACCTACCACGGCGGCAGACCTGCCGTGCTTACGGTTATCGTTTCAGCCATAATCGGCGTTGTTGCGAGCATCGGCGCGGCTGTTTATTCATTCGTTACGGGTAATGCGTTCAAGTTCTCATTCGTTTTCACAGGTGATAATCTCACCGCCAAAATCATCTGCATCGTTCTTCTCGCGCTCGTTCCGTTCTATATCGCGGCTCTGTTCTTCTGCAACTATAAACGCCCCGTAACAGGCGCGAACGATGACCTTTCGGGCTGCTTTGTTTCCTGCGCTGTTGCAAAGTTCCTTTCAGACAACGACATCAGATTTGAAAACACCGAGGTTCAGGTTCTTCTTGCCGCAGGCGAGGAGGCAGGTCTGCGCGGTGCGAAGGCATACGGCAAGGCTCACGCAAAGGAAATCAAGGAAAGCGATGTTGAGACAATTTTCGTCGGCTTCGACACCGTTCGTGATTTTGAGTTCAAGACCATTTATGAAAAAGACATGACAGGCGTTGTAAAGAATGACCCGAGAGTTGTTGCTCTTATTAAAGAGGGCGCGTCAATCGCGGGCTTCGACGATGTTTCTGTTGAAACAATAGACTTAGGCTCGACCGACGCGGCGGCAATGTCTCAGGCAGGTATTCCCGCGGCTTCATTCGTAGCCATGGATCCCTCCCCTGCCCGTTATTATCACACAAGACTTGACACCGAGGAAAATCTCGACCTCAAAACAATCGAGGCAGGCGTTAAAATCGCCCTTGAAACCACATTCCTCTTTGATGAAAAAGGCATAAGCTGACAGAATATTAAAAAAAATTAAAAAAACTATTGTTAAATCATACTGTGTTATGTTATAATGTGAAAAATAGTTTAATTTTCCCTTTTGTGAGGAGTTGTACTTATGAAGAAAAAGATTTTCAGAGTAATTTCACTTGTACTTGCCGCTGTTATGACCCTTTCACTTTGCTCATGCATGAGCAACATGGAGGACGAGGTTATCAAGCGCGCGTCAGCAGTTCCCCAGACCAAGCAGGAAATCTTTGATTATTTCTGCAAGGCAATCGACAATGTAAAGACAGCGAAACCCGCAATCAGCTACAAGCTTTCCGAAAAGGCAAAGTCTCCCGACTGCGAAAACAGCAACATTGAGGCGGCTTTCGCAACAATCGCAAAGCTCATGACAAACGGCAAAAAAGACGGTGTTGAGTACGGCGAAGACAATTCAGCACTTATGCCCTCAAAAATGTTTGATTTCAAAGACATCAAATCTGCAAACATTATCGACGTTGACGACACCACATCACGTTCATACACAATCGTTATGACAATCTGGGAAGAGGATAATCCTGTTCAGGACGACAGCGTATTCGGCAAGGTTTACAAAATCGCTCCCAAGGAGCAGATTCTCGAAGAAATGAAGAAGGCTTCCGCTTACTTCACAGTTGAGGATTATGACTCACAGTACAACACAGGTACAATCAGAGCCACAATCTCCAAGGAAACCGACAAGATTTCCGAGCTCAGCCTCGACAGAAATGTTACGGTTTCAACAGAGATTACCGGTCAGGGCACTTTCGCTGATGTAGGCACAGTTCCCCTTTCATTCACATATGAGTCAACCGAAAGCTACAGCTTCGACTGGGATAACCCCAACACAGCAGAAGTTGAATAAATAACCTGTCGCATATTTAAAACGGCTATGAGAATTTCTCACAGCCGTTTTTTTATTCGGAGTATCACGGTTGAAAATTTATCATTTTGAGGTCGATGCGGAAAATTTGCGGTAATTTTTCTCACGGTATGTGTTCTATCTGAAAATTGTCGTAAATCCACGGGTTGAAATCAATTGCAGTAAGCATTATTTCACATAACCCTGCCTATTTACTTTTCATAATTTTATGATATAATCAAACTATAATAAACAAAAAGGAGCTGTATGTATGAAAAAATTATTTATTTCCGCATTTCTGATTGTTTTGTCTGCTCTGCTCGTCCTTTCGGGCTGCGGTAAAAAGGCTGAAAATGAGCCGCAGAACGCACCCCTTTCGGGCGGCTGGACTGTAAATCAGAATTTCGACACCCCCGATATTCCGTCAGATGCCAAAGCCGCGTTTGACAAAGCGGTAAAGAACGGCGAATATACCCCCGTGGCATATCTCGGCAGTCAGATTGTCGCAGGTATAAACTACGCTTTTCTCTGCACCGACAAGAGCGGTGCGCTGAATACGATAAAAATCTATAACGATTTATCGGGTAATGCTTCAATTCTTGATGCAGAAGCTGTAAATATTGCCGACTATACACAGGACGCCGAGTCGAATTATGAGCAGCTTTCGGGCGGATTTACCTACAGCTCTGCTGTCGGCGCACCGATTGGCGATGATGTTAAAGCGGCTTTCGATAAAGCCACAGCAGATCTTACAGGCGTATCTTATGAGCCCCTTGCCTGTCTCGGCACTCAGGTTGTTGCGGGTACAAATTATGCCGTTCTCTGCAAATCTACACCCGCTTCCGCGAATTCAAACTCAGCGCTGACCGTTGTTATAATTTACAGCGACCTTCAGCAGAACGCATCCGTTACATCAGCTTGCGCTTTTGCGCCGTAAATGAACCCCAAAATAAATGCCTGTCGAAAAGAGCGTTTATCCCTTTCGGCAGGTATTTTGCGGAGAAAATCCGCGCCTTTTTCAATTGCCCCGCCGCGCACGACGGGGTTATATCAAGCGGACACCTGCCCATAAAATGGACTGACCGCAGTTTTTCTAGGGCAAATGCCGCTGCTGTCAATATCCGCAAATATTATTTTAAACATCTCATTGCAGTATATGCCGAATTTATAAAAGTGCCATTTAAAAAATTTTAAGAAAAAAGAAAAATTTTTTAAAAAAGTGTTGATTTTTTTAATCAGATGTGTTATAGTATTCGGGCAGTAAAGAAGTGCGCTGCTAGCTCAGCCGGATAGAGTGTTTGGCTACGAACCAAAAGGTCAGGGGTTCGAATCCCTTGCAGCGCGCCACATAAAAAAGTCTTGAAATCGTTGATATTACGCGGTTTCAGGGCTTTTTTATTTTCTCTTTGGCTTCCCGAAAAGCCGCCGATTTTGGCGTTTTGTTGTTTATTTGTTGTTTATTGCCCTGAAAATTGCATTTTTGTTGTTTAAAAAATAGAAAAAACGAGCTTGCAAGCTCGTGAAAGTTCAAAAAATTGAGCGGTTCGCTTTATGCGTTCCGCTCTTTTGCTTTTTCGGGGTTCAATATGCTTTCTATGCGCTCCGCTGCCGCTTCATCCGCTGACTGTATGGCGTGAGCGTATATGCTTGTAGTGGTCGCCGCTGTCGAATGTCCTAAACGCTTGGCAACAGTTGTAACGGGTATGCCCTCACTTATCATAAGTGAAGCGCAAGTGTGCCGCAAGCTGTGAAGCCTTATATTTTCGGGAAATCCGTTATATTTCAAAAATTCCTTGAACCATTTTGTCAGGCTGTCGGGGTGAACGGGTGTGCCGTCATTCTTTGTAAATATATATCCCGTTTCCGTCCACCTGTCGCCGTTCTTTACCTTTAATTCAAGCTGATATATTCTCTGCTCCCTCAGAGCTTCAATAACAAGCTCGGGGGCTTTCATGGCTCTTTCTGACGAGCTTGTTTTAGTGGAGCTGTCATATATGCCTTTATCGGGTAAATACTGCAAATTGTTGCGTATGGTAATAACACCCTTGTCAAAGTCGATATTTTCCCATTTAAGCCCGAGAAGCTCACCGCGCCGCAAGCCTAAAAGCAAAGCAAGTTTTATCATTGTCTGATGTTGTATATCTGAGCTTTTCAGCTTATCGAGAAGCGCAACAGCCTGCTCATTGTCTAATATGTCGGGCTCTTTTCTTTCGATTTTCGGCGGCTTTACACGGTCGCAGGGGTTTGAAATAATCAACTGCCATTCTACCGCCGTACTCAATACAGAGGAAATAAACACATAATACAGGCGTATTGTTTTCGGTGAAAGTTTACCCTTGCTTATTTCAGAAAACAGCTCTGAGAGCTTTATATTTAACGCCTGAGCGATTTTAACCGCGCTGTTATATGATATATTCTTTCCTCTTGTTATGCTGTCGAGCGTTGCAACACTCACGGCCGCAAGCTCGGCAAGTTTAACCTTTGTGAGCTGTCGGCTCTTTAATAATGCCTTAAAATCGAGCTTGCAGCTATATTTATTATCGGCTCTTATATCGTCTCTTTCAAGCTCGGCAAAGAGCTTTATTAAGTGAACGGGCTGCAGCCTGCCAAGTCTTATGTGTCCTATACCGTCATTCACTCGGGGAAGCAGGGCGCGGTA
>JAZUFU010000030.1:0-5028 GCA_045640865.1 Acutalibacteraceae bacterium
CAATATTTTTGACGGAATTGAAAATCCGCTCGACCTTATTGCCGCTAAGGCAGGCTCGTTTATCCCGAGAGGTGTCCGTCCCGCTCCGCTTGATGAAGAAAAGCTGTGGGATGTTACCGTTACCGCAAAGGTCGGCGACGAGCTTAAAGCAGGTGATATTTACGCCACCTGCCCCGAAACCTCGGTTATCACTCATAAAATCATGACTCCGCCCGATGTAGGCGGCAAAGTCGTTGAGGTTAAGGAAAGCGGAAAATACAGAGTAAACGACACGGTTGTTGTCATAGAAAAGGCTGACGGCGAAAGGCAGAATCTCACTCTCTGCCACAAATGGCCGATAAGAACTCCGCGCCCGATAACCGAGCGTATGCCTCTTGTTAAGCCTCTTGTTACAGGTCAGAGAGTTATCGACACTCTTTTCCCGATGGCAAAGGGCGGCGCGGCGGCTATTCCTGGCGGCTTCGGCGCAGGCAAAACCGTAACTCAGCATCAGATAGCAAAATGGTGCGACGCTGACATTATCATATACATCGGCTGCGGCGAGCGCGGCAACGAAATGACACAGGTTCTCGACGAATTCAAAGAGATTACCGACCCGAAAACAGGCGAAAACCTTACGAGCAGAACGGTGCTTATTGCCAATACCTCCAATATGCCCGTTGCCGCCCGTGAAGCCTCGATTTATACGGGCGTTACAATCGCCGAGTATTACCGCGACATGGGCTATCACACCGCAATGATGGCGGACTCAACCTCACGCTGGGCGGAGGCTCTGCGTGAAATCTCGGGCAGACTTGAAGAAATGCCTGCGGACGAAGGCTTCCCCGCATATCTTCCGTCCCGTCTGTCGGAGTTTTATGAGAGAGCAGGCTATGTAAGAACGCTCAATCAGAACGAGGGTTCGGTTTCCATTATCGGCGCTGTTTCACCTCAGGGTGCTGACTTCTCCGAGCCTGTTACTCAGAACACAAAAAGATTTATCCGCTGCTTCTGGGCGCTGGATAAGAGCCTTGCCTACGCGAGACATTATCCCGCAATAAACTGGAACGACAGCTACAGCGAATATTTAGGCGACCTTTCTCAGTGGTACATTGAGAATGTCGGCAGAGATTTCATCGCCTGCCGCAACGAGCTTTGCTCAATTCTTGCGGAGGAAAAGAGCCTGCTTGAAATCGTCAAGCTCATAGGCTCCGATGTTCTGCCCGACGACCAGAAGCTGATTATAGAAACAGCGCGTGTTATCCGCGTCGGCTTTCTGCAGCAGAACGCGCTGAGCGATATTGATACATTCGTTACAACTGATAAACAGCTCAGAATGATGAGAACCGTTCTTTTGCTTCACCGCATGGCAAAGGAGCTTATCGCCAAACAGATTCCGCTGACAAGAATCGTTGAAACAGGTCTTTTTGACAAGGTAATTCAGATAAAGAACAATGTTACCAATGATGAAGCGGCTAAGATTGACGAATACGACAACGAAATCAGAACGGTGCTTTCCGATATTAAAGAGTAAGGGGGAGCGTAAATGATAATCGAATACAGCGGACTCAGAGAAATCAACGGCTCTCTCGTTATTCTTGACGGCGTTAAGGGCGCGTCATTTGACGAAATGGTTGAAATCCGCCTTGACAACGGAGCTGTCAGAACGGGAAGAATCGTTCAGATAGACGGCGAAAGGGTAGTTGTTCAGGTCTTTGAGGGCACAAAGGGCATATCTCTTGTGAACACAAACACACGCTTCAAGGGGCATCCCATTGAGCTGAGCCTTTCACCCGAAATAATGGGCAGAGTTTTTGACGGTCTCGGAAGACCTGCCGATGGTCTGGGCGAGGTTTATCCCCTTGAAAAAAGAGATGTTAACTCGTCGCCCATAAACCCCGTCGCAAGGGTTTATCCCAAAAACTACATCAACACGGGCATTTCAACTATCGATGCGCTGACTACTCTTATCAGAGGTCAGAAGCTGCCGATATTCTCAGGCTCGGGCATGAAGCACAATGAGCTTGCCGTTCAGATAGTTAAGCAGGCATCTGTTGCCGACGGCGAGGACTTCGCGATTGTTTTTGCGGCAATGGGCGTTAAGAATGACGTTGCGGATTATTTCCGTCAGTCATTTGAAAAAGCGAATGTTATGGACAGGGTTGTTATGTTCCTCAACCGTTCAAACGACCCGATTATTGAAAGAATTATTACTCCCCGATGCGCTCTTACGGCGGCGGAATACCTTGCATTTGAGCTTAACATGAATATCCTTGTTATTCTCACGGACATGACCTCCTACGCCGAGGCTCTGCGTGAATTCAGCTCATCAAAGGGCGAAATTCCCGGCAGAAAAGGCTACCCGGGTTATCTTTATTCCGACCTTGCCTCAATTTACGAAAGAGCGGGAATTATCGACTCCTCAAAGGGCTCGGTTACGCAGATACCCATTCTCACCATGCCCAATGACGACATCAACCACCCGATTCCCGACCTCACGGGCTACATCACAGAGGGACAGATTGTTCTTGACAGAACGCTTGACTCAGTAGGCATTTATCCTCCTATCGGCGTTCTTGCGTCTCTTTCCCGTCTTATGAAGGACGGCATCGGCGCAGGCTACACGAGAGAGGACCACGCGAAGCTTTCCGACCAGCTTTTCTCTTGCTATGCCATGGTTCAGGACGCAAAGGCTCTTGCGGGCGTTATCGGCGAAGACGAGCTTTCCGCAAAGGACAAGCGACTTCTTGAATTCGGCAAGAGGTTTGAGAGCGAGTTTATTTCTCAGAGCCAGTCCGAAAACAGAACGATTCTCGAAACGCTTGAGCTTGGCTGGGAGCTTCTGAGAATGCTCCCCAGAGAAGACCTTGACCGTATCGACGACAAGACATACGAAAAGTATTATCTTAAGAAATAATTTAGAATCGTGCGCATACCGTGAGAAAAAATTATATCCACACTTAAGCTCGATTGCTAAACTGTAAAATTTTTATCACGGTACCCCCGACTACAGAAAGGAAGGACGCTTTGTGGCACAGATTTTCATAACGAAAAATAATCTCACAGCTCAGAAAAAGTCTCTTGAGCTTGCGAAAATGGGCTATGACCTCATGGACAAAAAGAGAAATATTCTCGTCCATGAAATGATGTCTCTTGCCGAGAAAGCGTCAACCATTCAGAGCGATATTGACGCGGCTTATGTTCAGGCATATTCCGCGCTTGAAAAGGCTTTCATCACGTTGGGCGACTGTTCAGTTTTTGCCGAGTGCATTCCCGTTGACAACAGCATTCAGATGAAAACGAGAACGGTTATGGGCGTTGAGATTCCCGAAATAACGATTGAAGAAAAAACGCCCGCAATCTATTACGGCATGAACGGCACGAACTCTCAGCTTGACGAAGCGTATTTTCAGTTTGAGCGCGTGAAACAGCTCACCGTTGAGCTCGCGCAGATTCAGAGCAGTGTAATGCGCCTTGCCGACGCAATTAAAAAGACTCAGAAGCGCACAAACGCCCTGAGCAACATAATGATTCCGAAATTTACCGAGACGATTAAGTTCATCTCGGACGCGCTCGACGAAAAGGAACGCGAGGATTTTTCAAGATTAAAAGTTATAAAGAAACAGAAATCAGAATAAATCGGTGGGGCTGTTCTTTCAGCGCAGACCGAAGAACAAAAATTATATGTATAAAAGATGGTTCTGAATGAGTAAAAGCTCTTCAAAACCGTCTTTTATTTTTGTTCTTCTAAGCGTTTTTTTGCCCTCGGAGTATCGCATACACCGTCGTGCAAAGAAAACGCTTTCTGCATCTGAAATCGACAGCCCCATTTGGCAGTTCTCTTTTTTGTCTTTTTATCTGACTTTATTGACTTTTTGACCGAAATAATATAACATTGTATTATAAAATATAAGGAGGCTTCTTTATGTATATAATGGCACTTGACCAGGGCACAACAAGCTCCAGAACGATTGTTTTTGACAAGGGCGGCAACATAATCGCCAAGGCTCAGAACGAGTTTACGCAGATTTACCCCAAAACGGGCTGGGTTGAGCATGACCCCATGGAAATTCTCGGCAGTCAGCTTCAGTCAATGGCGGCCGTTCTCGCAAGCGGAAAGTTTGACCCGAAAGAGATACAGGGTATCGGCATCACGAATCAGCGTGAGACTACCATTGTATGGGATAAGGAAACGGGACTTCCTGTTTATAACGCTATCGTCTGGCAGTGCAGGCGTACAGCCGATATATGCGAGGAGCTGAAGGCTCAGGGGCTTGAAGATTATGTCCGCGAGCATACGGGACTTCTCATTGACGCTTATTTCTCAGGCACAAAAATCAAGTGGATTCTTGACAATGTTGACGGCGCGAGAGAAAAAGCCGAGGCGGGCAAGCTCCTTTTCGGCACTGTTGAAACATGGCTTATCTGGAATCTCACAGGCGGCAAGGTTCATGTAACGGACTACTCCAACGCTTCAAGAACAATGCTCTTTGATGTCGATAAGCTCTGCTGGGACGAGTATCTCTGCGAAAAGCTCGGCGTTCCGATGTGCATGCTTCCGAAGCCCGTAACCTCGAGCGAGATTTACGGTTATATTGATACTGACGCTGTTGCGGGCATAGACGCTATCAAGGGCACTCCGATCTGCGGCGCTATCGGCGACCAGCCTGCCGCGCTTTTCGGTCAGGCGTGCTTCAAGCCGGGTCAGGCAAAGAATACATACGGCACAGGCTGTTTCCTGCTTATGAACACGGGCGAGGAAAGAGTAAACTCAAAGTGCAACCTGCTCACAGGTGTTGCGTGGAGTGTAGGCGGCAAAACGACTTATTCAATCGAGGGCAGTGCGTTCAACGCGGGCTCTGTCATAAAATGGCTTTGTGATGAGCTTCAGCTCATAAGCGAGGCAAGGGAATGTGATATTCTTGCCGAGAGCGTTCCCGACGCTAACGGAATTTATATTGTTCCCGCTTTCACGGGTCTCGGCGCACCTTACTGGGATATGTACGCAAGAGGCTGCATTGTCGGTCTTACCCGCGGCGTAAACAGAGC
>JAZUFU010000031.1:0-14395 GCA_045640865.1 Acutalibacteraceae bacterium
TTCGCTTCTTCTGTTGAAAAAGTAGTGGTTATCGAGGAGCTTGACGGAATTATTGAGGCTCACTGCAACAATATCGGAGTCAAGATTCAGGGCAAGGAGCTTTTCGGCTGCATTGACGAACTGAGCCAGACTATAGTTGCCGATAAATTAGGCGTTGAGCGCGAAAACGGCTATACTCTTGACGAGAATATTCCCATGCGTCCTCCCGTTATGTGCGCGGGCTGTCCGCACAGAGGACTTTTCTACACCCTTAAAAAGAACAAGCTCACGGTTATGGGAGATATCGGCTGTTACACGCTCGGCGCGGTTGCTCCTCTCGGAGCTATCGACTCCACAATCTGCATGGGCGCGTCCGTTTCGGGACTTCACGGCTTCAACAAGGCAAATGAAGGTAAGAGCGACGCCAAAACCGTTGCGGTTATCGGCGACTCAACCTTTATGCACTCGGGCGTAACAGGTCTTATAAATATCGCCTACAACGAGTCAAACTCAACGGTTATCATTCTTGACAACTCCATAACAGGCATGACAGGTCATCAGCAGAATCCCACAACAGGATTCAACCTCAAGGGCGACCCCTGCGCCAAGATTGACCTTGAAGCTCTCTGCAAAGCCGTCGGCATCAGGAGAGTAAGAGTTGTTGACCCCTATAATCTTGAGGAATGCGACAGAGTTATCAACGAGGAAATCGCGGTCAGCGAGCCGTCGGTTGTAATTTCAAGGCGTCCGTGCGCCCTGCTTAAATATGTCAAGCACCGCGGCTCGATTACGGCAGACCCGACAAAGTGCATCGGCTGTAAATCCTGCATGAAGATAGGCTGCCCCGCAATCAGCATAACCGATAAAAAGGCTAAGATAGACAACACGCTCTGCACAGGCTGCGGCGTATGCGCTCAGCTTTGCAAATTTGACGCTCTCGGCGGTAAGGAGGACTGACACAGATGAAAACAAAGAACATTATGATTGTCGGCGTCGGCGGTCAGGGCACACTCCTTGCAAGCAAGCTCCTTGGCAAAATGCTTCTGAGCAAGGGCTATGACGTCAAGGTAAGCGAGGTTCACGGCATGAGCCAGCGCGGCGGTTCTGTTGTAACTTATGTCCGCTACGGCGAAAAAGTTTACTCTCCCATTATTGACAAAGGGGAGGCAGATGTGATAATATCCTTTGAGCTGCTTGAAGCCGCGAGATATACGGAATTCTTAAAGCCCGACGGCGTTATTGTAACAAACAATCAGCAGGTCAACCCCATGCCCGTTATCACAGGCGCGGCGGAATATCCCGAAAATCTTGAAGAAAAAATGAAAGCCAAGGGCATTAAGCTCGACTCAATCGACGCTCTTTCACTTGCCGTCGAGGCAGGCACCGCAAAAGCTGTCAACCTTGTGCTTTTAGGCAGATTTTCAAAATATTTTGACTTTACAGACGATGAATGGATGAACGCGATTGAGACAAGCGTTCCCGAAAAATTCATTGACTTAAATAAAAAAGCGTTCGAGCTCGGCAAGAACGCGTAAATCAAGGTGAACCGTAAATGGAAAATTATTTTCAGAAAGAGATTGAATGTGCCTCACAAGAGCAAATGAGGGAATGGCAGACCGAAAGGCTTTTAAAGCAGGTACGCCATGTCTGGGATAATGTGCCCTACTACCGCAAAAAAATGGAGGAAAAGGGCGTAACTCCCGACGACATCAAATGCCTTGAGGATTTAGGCAAGCTCCCGTTCATGACGAAATCTGACCTGCGCGACGCTTACCCCGACGGACTTCTTGCCGTTCCGAAATCTGAGTGCGTGAGAATTCACTCAACCTCGGGCACAACAGGCAAAAGAGTTGTTGCGTTTTACACTCAGCACGATGTTGATTTGTGGGAGGAATGCTGCGCGAGAGCACTGTCTGCGGCAGGCGCGACTAAAGACGATGTATGTCAGGTCGCTTACGGCTACGGTCTTTTCACAGGTGGCGCGGGGCTTCACGGCGGCAGTCATAAGCTCGGCAGTCTCACAATCCCGATGTCCTCGGGCAATACCGACAGACAGCTCCAGTTCATGACCGATTTAGGTACAACAGTTCTCTGCTGTACTCCCTCTTACGCCGCGTATCTTGCGGAGTGCATTAAAGAAAAAGGTCTGAGCGATAAGATAAAGCTCAAAGCAGGTATTTTCGGCGCGGAGGCGTGGAGCGAGAGCATGCGACAGGATATTCAGTCTCAGCTTGGCATAAAAGCGTTTGACATTTACGGTCTTACTGAGGTCAGCGGCCCCGGTGTCGCGTTTGAGTGCAGTGAGCAGAACGGCATGCACATCAACGAAGACCACTTTATCGCTGAAATTATCGACCCCGACACGGGCGAGGTTCTTCCCGTCGGCAGTCAGGGCGAGCTTGTTTTCACATCTATTACGAAAGAGGCGTTTCCGCTTCTTCGCTACCGCACAAGGGATATATGCGTTCTCAACCGCGAAAAATGCTCCTGCGGCAGAACCTTAATTAAAATGTGCAAGCCCATGGGCAGAAGCGACGATATGCTCATTGTCAAGGGCGTTAATGTATTCCCGTCGCAGATTGAAACCGTGCTTATCGAGCAGGGCTATCAGTCGAATTATCAGATTATCGTTGACCGCGTCAACAACAGCGATACCCTCGAGGTAATGGTTGAGATGACGCAGGATAATTTCTCCGACAGTCTCGGCAAAATCACGGATATGGAAAAATCTCTCGTCGCCGCGCTCAAAGCAATGCTCGGCATTTACACAAAGGTTCGTCTTGTCGCGCCTAAGTCAATCGCACGAAGCGAGGGCAAGGCAATCCGCGTAATCGACAAGAGAAAAATTTAAGGAGGCTCGTTATGAAAGAAATAAAGCAGATTTCACTTTTCGTCGAAAACCGTTCAGGTCAGCTTCTTGAGGTAACGAAGCTCTTTGCCGAAAACAGCATCAATCTCAAAGCTGTTCATATTGCAGAAACCGCCGATTACGGCATTTTAAGGCTCATTACGGACGATTACGAAAAAGCCTCTGAGCTTCTTAAAGAGAACGGCTTTCTCGTGTCTCTCAACTCAGTTTTCGCCGTTGCCGTTCCCGATATCGCGGGCGGACTTAACGAAATACTCAAAATCATTTCCGACAACGATATAAATATCGAGTATATGTACTCCGTTTTCGGTCATAAGCACGGAATGGCTTATATGGTTTTCAGAGTTGACAACGCTCAGAAATTTGAAGAAATCACAGAAAAATATAATCTCACCACGGCGGACTGCGCCGAGCTTGGCATAAAATAAGGAGGAGTAAATCATGCAGGAACTCAGCAGAAAAAATAAATTATTCACCGATTCGGTTATCAGACGAATGACCAGAATCGCCATAGCGAACAACGCGATAAATCTCGCGCAGGGCTTCCCCGATTTTGACCCTCCCAAGGCAATTACCGACAGACTTGCCGAGGTCAGCGCAATAGGCCCTCATCAGTATCCTATTACAATGGGCGCGCCTAATTTCCGTCAGGCTCTTGCGAGAAAAGCGGGCCGCTTCATGGGCAGAACTCTCGACCCCGAAACGGATATGGTTATCACAATCGGCTCAACCGAGGCTATGGTTGACACGATTTTCGCCCTCACCAACCCCGGCGATAAGATAATTATGTTCTCTCCCTATTTTGAAAATTACCGCGCTCAGGCTATCATGGCAGACTGCGAGCCGATTTTCGTTCCCCTTGTTCCGCCCACATTCAATTTTGACGCGGATGTTCTTGAAAACGCTTTCAAACAGGGCGCAAAGGCAATTCTTGTCTGTAACCCCTCCAACCCGAGCGGCAAGGTTTTCACCTATGACGAGCTGAAGGTTATCGCAGACCTCTGCATAAAATATGATGTCTATGCCATTATGGACGAGGTTTACGAGCACATCATCTATGAGGGACACAAGCACACCTATATGAACAGCCTGCCCGGAATGTGGGAGCGCACAGTAAGCTGCTCCAGCCTTTCAAAGACCTACTCAATCACAGGCTGGCGTTTAGGCTACGCAATTGCCCCGAAGCATCTTATGGACAGAATCAAGCAGTACCACGACTTCAACGCCGTTGGCGCGGCGTCGCCGCTTATGGAAGCCGCCTGCGTTGGTCTTGATATGCCCGACAGCTATTACAAGGAGTTCGGCGACCACTACGCCCACATGAAACAGCTCTTCACCAAGGGACTTGACGACATCGGTATTCAATATACAGACCCGCAGGGCGCATATTTCGTTCTTGCGGATATAGGTCAGTTCCTCAAAAAGGGGCAGACGGATGTTGAGTTCTGCGAAGAAATGGTTAAAAAAGTCGGCGTTGCGTGCGTACCCGGTACATCATTCTTTATGGAAGATGTCAACAGCATTGTCCGCGTGCATTTCGCAAAGAAGGACGATACCCTCTACGAAGCCCTCAACCGCCTTGCGGATATCAAAACCAAAATGGCATAAATTTTGGGACTGTCGCTAAATGCGACAGCCCCTTTTTAAATTCCGCACAATCTTCTGTCTTCATCGGTATGGGCGATTATCAATCGCCCGTTTCTCGGGGTTCAACCCCGAGAAAAAATAAGGCTCCCTTGTGCAAAGGGAGCTGTTGAGCGTATGCGAGACTGAGGGATTGTCTGCCGTATTTTCGCACAAATTTTCCGCCTTCAATCGCCCGTATCAAAACAAAAATCGGGAGCGCAATTAACCGCGCTCCCGTACTTTTATTTAAACAGATACATGATAATATTCATCAGCAGCTTAACAATTCTTGCGTACCATTTCGTCAGGAAATTCTCCGCAACCGCCTTTTCAAACGGCGTCTTGTCCGCGTAAATTCCCTGCGTTGTGAACGGATTTTCCGTATCATAGGCAGGCGCGTCGCCGTTGTCGAGCGTGAAATACAGCGTCCTTTCGTTGACGGGCGTCAGCGCGCCGAGCATACAGTAGGAAACCGTTACCTCACAGCAGGTTTTCGCCGCCTTTTTAATGTCGCCGCTCACCTTAATCTCAATGCTCTCGTTGGGCGCGAGGACGGTCTTTTTCGGAATTTCAAACTTCACATCGCCCATTCCCTCGGGAGTTACGGCGAGAAGCTTCATTTTATTCTTGCCCGAAATATTTTTGATAACGAGCGTGTCCGTGCTGTCGGTGATTTTGCCGTCTGCGGCGTTTTTAAACTCAAAATAAACCTTGCTGCTCTTGTTTGAAGTCGCTCTGAACTGCGGGAAATCGGGGTTGGTGTTTACATCTTTCAGCTCGTCGGTCAGAAGCAGCTTCATCGCAAGCTCGGTTGTGTATTCGTCCTTAATCGTCATTCCGTGGAAAAGTCCATTTACAAACCATGTGTTGTCGGGCAGATACGCCGTCGAAGCGTCGATTGTCATGGACGGTGAAACATAGGCGTTGTCGCCGTTTATCGCTGTGTAGCCGTCGGAAAATCTCTTGCCGAGGGGCGCAACCGTCGCGCCTGTTGAGGCGGCGGTGGTGATGATTGAGTCGGAATTTTCGTTAAGTCCCGTAACCGCGCCGTTGTCCGTGCCTGCGATAATGCTGATGTCAACGCCGTATTCCTCGGCGGCTTTTCTGAGATTCTTGCCGTAGTTCGGCATCAACTCATAGTGAACATAATCGCTCTTTTTAATAAGCTCCGCATTCTTTACGGGGTCAAGTCGCAGAGCCTTAACCTCCTCGTAATAGGGCGCGGGGATAAAGTCCCATATACTGCCCCAGTTGCCGAGAACGCCGTCAATGAGATAGGGGAGAAGTCCGTGAATTATATTGTCGAGCTTGCCCAAAGGCTGGCACTGAACGAGCCAGTCAAGGTCGGGCTCCCACATCATGCCGTGCTCAATAAATCTGAAAAGGTTTTCCTCGTCGAGCTTAACTTCACCCGACATAATATCATAGGCAAGAGCCGCGCCGCCGATTGCGGGAACTGTGAGAACGGCATTGTTGACCTGCCTTTTGTCGCCGTAAAGCGAAAGATAGGTCGCGGTTGTCTGCCCGCCGTGGCTGACGGCGTAAATATTAACCTTATCACTGCCCGTGTAATCAAGCACGCTTTCGATGAATTCATCGAGCTTTTCGGCACATTCAACCGTGCCGAGTCTGAAATCGACATTGAATGTGAAAAGCTTGTCGTAGCCACCCAGACGCTCTGCAATTTCCGCCTGAATTTCGGGCTCGGTTACGAATGAATCCTTGCCCTGCTCAATGAGAGCCTTGGTCGAGCTTTCCTCAGCGGTGTGAAGATATGTATCAATGTTGTTGATGGTGTTGCCGCTGTCGTCAAGCGCAAGATGACCGAAAAGGTCAACAATCGCGCCGCCGATGTTCTTGACAATCTGCTCCTCTGTGAAGGTCGAAAACGCTTCTTTCGCTCTTTCGTCAAAAAGAACGAAGTTGAGAAGATAAGAGATAATCTTGTCTATTTCAAAGCCGCCCCACGCGGACTCGGTCTTGCCCTTGTCATTTGTCATCATGAGCTTGCTCGACGAATAACCCGCAACCATGATAACAGGGTATTCGTCGTCGCTCTTTGGCTTTTCGGCAAAGGCGCACACTCCTGTTGAGAAAATGAGCAGGAGAGCCATAAGAATACAGATAAATTTTTTCATAATAAACCACCTCTGCGTATATAATAACACAAAAATGGGAAAAAGGAAAATATTTTTTGTAAATTATTGAATTATTGTACACAAGTGGTATAATAGTATAGTAAAAAATAAATTTGCTATCAGGAGGTACTATCATGGCAAACAAATACGCAGGCACACAGACAGAGAAAAATCTCGAAGCCGCATTTGCAGGCGAATCACAGGCAAGAAACAAGTACACATATTTTGCTTCAAAGGCAAAGAAAGAGGGCTTTGAGCAGATTTCAGCTCTTTTCCTCAAGACAGCCGACAACGAAAAGGAACACGCAAAAATGTGGTTCAAGGAGCTTGACGGCATAGGCGACACAGCTCAGAACCTTGCCGCGGCAGCCGACGGCGAAAACTTCGAGTGGACAGATATGTACGAAGGCTTCGCAAAGACAGCCGAGGAAGAGGGCTTCAAGGCTCTCGCCGCAAAGTTCCGCATGGTTGCCGCTATCGAAAAGCAGCACGAGGAAAGATACCGCGCGCTTCTCAAGAATGTTGAAACTCAGCAGGTATTTGAAAAGAGCGAGGTTAAGGTTTGGGAATGCCGCAACTGCGGTCATATCGTAGTCGGCACAAAGGCTCCTGCCGCCTGCCCCGTATGCGCTCATCCGCAGGCATACTTCGAGGTTCACGAAGAGAATTATTGATTTACAGCAAAATTTAACGGGAGTGCAGAACGCACTCCCGTTTTTTATATTCGGGGCAACACAGTTAAAAATTTGTAATCAGGTGGACGATGCGGAGGTTTTGTAATAGTTTTTATCATGGTATCCGCTTATCAAAGCTCGCGTTATCTCTCCCTCAGTCTTTTGCTTCGCAAAATCCAGCTTCCTCGTCAGAAGGAGCCATATCAGCCTCACCTTATCAGGGGAGGTGGCAAAATTTCTGATTTTGTCGGTGGGGTTTGAAATAGATAATAGATAATAGATAATAAATAATAGATGAAAGTGAAGAAGTTACAGTAGGGACGATTATCAATCGCCCGTTCCAAAACATAAATTTACGCCGTAACCGTTTCTTCTTTTTTCTTTTCCGCTTTCGGGGCGAAGAGCTTCTTGTCCGCCGCGCCTGTTATGAGGTCGAAAACCTCCGCAAGCACCGCTGTTGCGGCAAAGCAGGCAACAAATGTAAAGCTCACGCTTCCGATATGGATATGATTTTTCGTGAGGATTATCATGGGAATTCTCTGCAAAATGTAGATGCTGAAAACGTGATTGCCAAGCCACATAAGAGCCCTGTTGCAGATGTTGACCTTCATCGAAAGCATCACAACAAGCACGGTGAAAGACAGCATCCAGATTTCATAATAAATAAGGTCTTCCGAGTGCTTGTGAGAGTAGAAATACATCGACGCGAAAATCGCGAAAAACAGAATGTATGTGAAATTGTTTTTCATGATCGCCTTTTCGAGCCCGACCTTCATGTAGGAGTACCACATTCCGAGCGGCAGGCAGAGAGCCGTGTTGTACCAGTAGCTCTGCTTGTACTTCATCATCACGAACATATACGCAACCGAAAGCACCGTTACCGTGATGAGCGCGGGGAGCTTGTGCTTTCTGAAAATCATAAACGCGATGAAAACGATTATGTACTGCGCGAGAATGGCGAACATGAACCAGTTGCTGTTGCCTATGCTCGACCAGCCGATGAATGACAGCAGAATGTCAGATTTCTTGAATGAAATGCCGAGAATCATGTTCAGCGCAAGATAGATAAGAACGGCTACATCAAGGTGAATGAGCGTTTTGAGAATTCTGTTTTTCGGGAACTGCTTAACATAGTCCGGACCCTTTTTCTTTATGCTTTCAAAAATTCCGTAGCCCGAGTAGAAAAGGAACATTGTAACGACGAGCTGCCCCGAGTTGTGCCTGAACCAGTAGAACTGCTGACCGGGCTCCGCGCCGAATGTGTAATACTGCGAAAAGTGGCAGACGAAAACGAGAAAAACGAAAATGCCCTTAATCGCTGTTGTGGTGTCGCGCGAGAGATAATCCTTGTTGAATTTTCTGATTGGCATCAGCTTCATGCCATAGACGCAGACTAAAAGAAACGCCGTAAGAATCATGCCGTAACCTTCTTTACAGATTTTGTCGGATTCCCAGATATTTTATCACAGACTGTTATATATTACAAGAATTATTTGTGCAATCTCCCGTCCTCACGAATAGGGGAGCGCATTGCGCTCCCGCGTTTCATTTCAGCACAATTTAAAATCGTACATTGTAAGGCTGCGGGCTTGCCCCAGCCGCTAAATTCTCGTATAAACTTCCGTCTTTATATTCGGGATAATCTGCACAATTTTCTACGCACAATTTAATAAAGCGTTCTCCCTGCCGAGGCGAGCATTTTCACAAAATCGGGCGCGACCTCGGGCGGAATTTTGCCGTGGACAATTTCATAGCTCAGCGTACCGCCGTAGCCCGAATTTTTGAGAATATCCATGCACTTTTTCCAGTCAATCCTGCCGAAAAACGGCGGCAGATGCTCATCGGAGCGGGTGTCGTTATCGTGAACATGGGTGCAGGTTATGTATTTCGCCGCCTGCGCGAGCTTTTCGGGCTGAGCCTCGCCGAAAGAAACGGACGCATGACCGAAATCCCAGCAGCAGGTAACATTTCCCGAGTCGAAGCTCTCAATCAGCGGCAGAAGCTCCTCAATTTCAGAGCAGAAACGCGCGGGGCGGGTGCTTTCGCAGAAAAGATTTTCAAATGCAACGCCGACGCCCGCTTTCTCAGCCTTTTCAACATAGGGCAGAAAATAATCGTGGTTGTAGGCGAGTGCCGCTTCGGGGGAATACTCCGTTTTTTCGTAGTCAAACTCGTCCCCGTGGGCGACCATGAATTCTGCGCCCATGGCGGCGGACGCCTCGACGGCGCGCTCAACATAGAGCCTGTGGTTCGCGCCCCATTTGCCGTAGCGGTTGTACGGCGCGTGAGTCTGATGAACTCTCAGCCCGAAAGAGGAGAAAATGTCAAGATTTTCGCGCATGACCGCCTGCCAGTTGTCCAGACTTACGGGCGGCGTGTAGTCAAGGGCGGTGAAGCCGTTTTTGCTCAGAAGCTCAGCCGCCTGCGCCATGCTCAGCGTGCTTGTGAGATAGCCGATGTTTATGCTGTATTCCATAATATGTACCTCTTTGTTCAATCTTCCGTCTTCAGCGGTAGGGGCGATTATCAATCGCCCGTTCAAAATTTGCCGTAAATCCGCGGGTTGTCGAGGACGCCAACCCCTACAAACCGCACGCACCGAGCCTGTAGGGGACGACGTCCTCGGCGTCCCGTTTTTTATATTCGGGTTACCACGGTTGATAATTCATAATTGTGCGCTAGATGCGGAAGATTTATTTCGATTTTTCTCTCGGTATTTGCACAATCTTCCGCCTTCATTCGTAGGGCAAGGGCTTGCCCTTGCCGCTTTCATTTTCCGCACAATCTTCCGTCTCCGTCGTTATGGGCGATTCACGAATCGCCCGTCTTTAAATTCACGATAATCTGACGGGTCATTCGTGAATGACCCCTACAAAATGCACGGCTTAAACTACGCTTGCAGGGGACGACGTCCTCGGCGTCCCGTTTTTCATAATGACCTATACGCGGATTTAATACAACGATTTCATCAAATCAAGGATTTCGTCGATTACATCCTTTGTGTATTTGCATGAGAATATTTCATAGCTCTTGTCAGCGTTATCAAACGCTTCAAGCAGATAATTTTTTGCCTCGTTTTTATTGCCGAGTGCCTTTTCCGCTTTGGCACAGTCGCGGTTATATTCCGCCAAATCGCAGAAGCTCTCCGCACACGGAAGCTCTTTAACAAATTTCTTTGCAAGTTTAAGAGCTTTCAAATAATAATCTTTTGCTTCGTCAGCGTTGTTTTCTTTTAATGCAACATCGCCCATTCTTTCAAGGCTTACCGAAAGGTCGCGGCGGCTCTCGTATGACGGGAAGTCTTCCGCGTTCTGTCTTGCTATTTCAAGGTATTCAGAATAATACTTTTTCGCTTCCTGTATATTATCCTCTTTTAAGGCAATATCGCCCATTCTGATAAGGCTTACCGAAAGGTCGCGGCGGCTCTGATATGACGGGAAGTCTTCCGCGTTCTGTCTCTTAATTTCAAGTGATTCGGAATAATACTTTTTCGCTTCCTGTATATTATCCTCTTTTAAGGCAATATCGCCCAACCAGTTATAGCTTAATGACAAATCGCGTAAGCTCTCATACGAGGGATATTCTTTTGCTAAATTTTTAGATATATCATTTGTTTCAGAATAAAATCTTTTAGCTTCAGAAATATTGTCTTCTTTTAAAGCTATACTTCCTAATCTGTTAAGGCTTATCGAAAGGTCGCGGCGGCTCTCATATGACGGGAAGTCTTCCGCGTTCTGTCTCGCTATTTCAGTCGATTCTGAATAATACTTTTTCGCTTCCTGTATATTATCCTCTTTTTTGGCAATATCGCCCATTTTATTAAGGCTTATCGAAAGGTTGCGGCGGCTCTCATATGACGGGAAGTCTTCCGCGTTCTGTCTTGTTATTTCAAGCAATTCAGAATAATACTTTTTCGCTTCCTGTATATTATCCTCTTTTAAGGCAATATCGCCCATTCTGTCAAGGCTTACCGAAAGGTCGCGGCGGCTCTCATATGACGGAAAGTCTTCCGCGTTCTGTCTCTTAATTTCAAGTGATTCAGAATAATACTTTTTCGCTTCCTGTATATTATCCTCTTTAACGGCAATATCACCCATTCTGTTAAGGCTTACCGAAAGGTCGCGGCGGCTCTCATAACTCGAGTATGATTTATAATATTTTCTCGCTTTCTCAAGAGCTTTTGCGTATATTTCCCCCGCCTTATGCCAGTTGTCGGCGGCATCCTCCGCGTCGCCTTCGCTGATTAAATCCCATATTTTTTCGTGGAGGCTTTCACGCGGCTCGGACACGCCCGCAGGCGCGGAGTCAAGCCTTGAAAGAACTCTCGTCATAACCTCGTCAATGCCGTCGGGATGATTTGTCCATGTAACAAATTTGTTGCGTATGATACTCAACGGAAAAATCGCGCTGTCAAGGCGGACGGGAATAATATTTTTCTTTTCTTTTTTCAGCTCAAGGAACAGGCTGATTTCATCACGGCAGACGCTTTCATCCCTGACCGAATATTCGCAGGAAAGGAAAAGCATATAGTCCGCTTCTTTCAGCGCGTGTTCAATTTCAACATCCCAGTCCGCGCCGAAAGGAATAGAGCCGTCGATAAATGTTTTGAACAGCTTTTCGCCGTCGTGCTCATAGCTGTCGAGCTTTTCATAAAGAAGCTCCGCGGCTTTCTTGGCATATTCAATATGTCCGTAACTGATAAATACATTTTTCATAAACAATCCCCCGTCTGACAGGATTTTACAATATATACAATTATATTCTCTTTTTCGCGTGCCGTCAATAATTATTGCGATAAATGCGGCAAATATCGTCCTGTAACAATCAGCCGCAAACCGCGATAAAGACAATCTCAACACTTCCGCATAGTCCGCCAAATCATAAAATTCCACCTCGATAAAAGTCAACCGCAAGCCGTGATAAAGACAATCTCAACACCTCCGCATCGTCCTCAAAGCTACAAATTTATAACCCTGCTGCCCCGAATATAACACTTGACAATTTCGGTAAATTGTGATAAAAAATAAGTGTGAAAGTTTGTACTTTCACCAAAAAAATAAAGATTGAAAGAATTTTAAAATGAAAGCATTAAGTATTCTGCTCGGTAAGGGCGTTAAACAGATTTCCAAACTCAAAGGCTCCAACGGCTCTGCACTGCCGGGGCTCGTGGTCGAAAAAACCGACCGCAATTTCGTCAGAAAGGTGCTGTCAGGTCTGCCCCTCGGCGTTGTTGTCGTTTCGGGCACCAACGGCAAAACCACCACCACAAAAATCATCACTGAACTGCTCGAGAAGCAGGGACTGCGCGTTTTCACCAACAAGACGGGCAGCAACTTTGTCCGCGGCGTAATTTCCGCCATGCTCGACGCTATCAGCATCACGGGCAAGTTCAATTATGACATCGCCGTGCTCGAGCTTGACGAGGCGTATTCCGTCAAGTTCTGCGAGATTGCCGATGTTGACTATGCGTTGCTTCTGAATGTTCAGCGCGACCAGCTTGACCGCTTCGGCGAGATTGACTATACCGCCGAGCTCCTTCAGAAGCTCGCGTCGAATGTCAAAAAGACCGTTATCCTCAACCGTGAAGACCCGCGCGTTTCAAAGATTGAGGCGAAAAACAAGGCTTTCTTCGGTCTGAGCGAAAAAATGGTCAGCTTTTTCCCGTCGGATGACTGCCTGCTTTCCGCTGAGGACGCTGTCGTTTCAAAGACGGAAGCAAGAGTTATTTTTGAGTCGCTCGAGGGCAGACACGCGGCGTACTCAATCGGCGGCAATACCTATGACTGCACCCTCACGCTCAAGGGCAACTATAACGCCTATAACGCGGCGGGCGCGCTTGCGCTGTGCCTTGAAATTCTGCCCGACGCTTCGCCTGAGAAGCTCGTCGCTGATCTTGCAGGCGTAAAATCAGCGTTCGGCAGGGGAGAGGACTTCGTGATAAACGGCGCGAATGTCGAGCTCCTGCTCGTTAAAAATCCCTCCGCGTTCCAGCTCAGCCTTACTTCGTTTGCGGGCGACGGCTACGAATACATGATTTGCATTAACGACAACGACGCCGACGGCAGAGACGTTTCGTGGCTGTGGAATGTTGACTTCACCTGCCTTGACGAGGTCAAGTGCGTCAGCGGAATCCGCGCGGCTGACATGGCACTGAGACTGAAATATGACGGCGTAAAGGTCGGCACGGTTGAAGAAAATCTCGCAAAAGCGCTCGAAAGCTTCACGCAGGGGAGCGACAAGCCGAAGCGCATTTTCTCCACCTACACATCAATGCTTGAATTAAGAAAAATAATTTTAGGGAAGAGCCTCATATGACAATAAATATACTTCATTTATATCCGAAAGAAATGAATCTTTACGGCGACCACGGCAATGTTCTTGCCCTTGTGAGACGCTGTGAGTGGCGCGGAATCGACACCCGCGTTATCAGCTATGAGCCCGGCGACGAAATTCCCGAGGATGTTGATATTATCTTCGGCGGCGGCGGTCAGGACTCAGGTCAGTCAAGAATTGAGGACGATTTGCGCAAAATTGCCCCCAAGCTCAAAGAAATGATAGACGGCGGCACGCCCGCCCTTGTAATCTGCGGCGTTTATCAGCTTTTCGGCAAGTATTTCCATACCCACGAGGACAAAATGATAGACGGCATAGATGTCATGGATTTATACACCGAGGCAGGCCCCGCGCGCCTTATCGGCAACATCACGATTGAGTCTCCCGATTTCGGTGAGGTCGTCGGCTATGAGAACCATTCGGGACTTACCTATATCGGCGATAAATCCGCGGCGTTCGGCAAGGTTGTTGTCGGCGCGGGCAATAACAGCAGCGACGGCACGGAGGGCATGGTGTATAAAAACTGCATCGGCACTTACCTCCACGGCCCGATTCTCCCGAAGAATCCCAAGGTAGCCGACTGGCTTATCGCACAGGCAATCGAGCGCAAAACAGGTGTTCCCGCCGACCTCGCTCCGCTTGACGACACAATCGAGGAACGCGCCCATAAGGTTTCCGCTTCAAGACCGAGATAACTCGAACCAAGGTGAAAAAAGGACTTTCAATAATATATTCGGCGACATGACCGTTCACAGAGTAACAGTACCCGTTATCGC
>JAZUFU010000032.1:0-6299 GCA_045640865.1 Acutalibacteraceae bacterium
TATTGCTAATTTTCTGCATCGGGCACACGATTATAAAAATTTAACCGTGTTGCCCCGAATATAAAAAACGGGAGCGCATTTAACTGCACTCCCGTAAATTTTCACTTATGATATTTTCCGCCGCTTGAGATATTGAACGCGCGGTAAATCTGCTCAAGGAGCATTACCCTCGCGAGCTGATGAGGAAATGTCATCTGAGACATTGAGAGCCTGAAATCGGCTCTTTTTTTCACTTCATCAGAAAGCCCGAACGAGCCGCCGATGATGAAAACCGCGCTGCTCTGACCGTTGACGGCGCAGGCTGAAAGCTCCTGCGCGAGCTTTTCGGACGGCATCTGTCTGCCCTCAATGCACATAGCATAAACCCTTGCGGAGGACGGAATTTTCGAGAGGATTTCTTTACCCTCCGCCGTGAGAGCGTTGTCAATCTCGCCCTGAGAGGGGTTATCGGGCAGTCTTTTCGGCGTAAGCTCAATGATATTCAGCTTGCAGAATGCCGAGAGACGCTTTGAATATTCATCGCACGCGTCGCGCAGATATTTCTCTTTAAGTCTGCCCTCGCAGATAATCGTTACACCGAGCATTACAACACCACCGTTCTCATATCGCCCTGCCCCGCAACATACATTAAATAGTCGGAATTTTCGACAGCTCCCGCGCTCGTCAGAGCCGCCTTTGAGGTCTGATACGCGAGGGCGGGCATATTGTTTTCTTTACTCAGATGCCCGAGGACAACTCTCGTTGTGCCCTCCTCAACGAGCTTCGTTACAAGCTCGGAGCAGGCGATGTTTGAAAGATGCCCGACATCGGAGAGGATTCTTCTTTTGAGCGTGTATGTATAAGGTCCGTTTCTGAGCATTCCGACGTCGTGATTTGACTCCGCAAGGATAAGGTCGCTGCCCGAAACAGCGCGGTACATATCCTCCGACACATAGCCTGTGTCTGTCAGAATTGAAATCTTGCGGTCGTCTGGAGTTTCCACCGTGAAGCCGAGGCTTTCGGCGCAGTCGTGCGACGTTCTGAACGGGCGGATAAACATTCCCCTGCACTCCATGCCGTCATCGGGAATGACGGAACACTCAAACTTACCGTTAAGCTTGCCCATTTCGTCGAGCCTCCGCATGGTGCCTGCGGAGGTGAAAACCTTTAATTTATATTTTGAAGCGAGCGCACGCAGTCCGTTGATATGGTCGGAATGTTCATGAGTAACAAAAATTGCACTGATGTCCGCAATATCGACACCAATGCAATCAAGAGCCGCAAGTGTCTGCTTGCCGCTGACACCTGCGTCGATTAAAATTCCGCCTGTTCCCGAACCGATAAAGGTGCAATTACCGCTGCTTGAAGAAAACAGCGAGCTGAACTTTGCCATTTATACAATCTCCTTTGATTCGGATGCGTTTATTTATGCTGTTTCAGAGCCGACAACCGTGGGCTTGCCCTCGTCGTCAACACGCCATATATCCGCGCCGAGGCTCTTGAACTTGCCGACAACATCGTCATAACCGCGGTCGATATAAACAATGTTTTCAATGGAAGTTGTGCCCTGAGCCGCAAGACCTGCAATAAGCATAGCCGCGCCCGCGCGCAGGTCGTCCGCCCTGACAGGTGCGCCGTGAAGGTGCGCAACACCCTCAACCGTGGCAGTTTTGCCGTTGACGATAATGTTCGCGCCCATACGCATGAGCTGGTCAACATACTGGAAGCGATTATCCCATACACCCTCGGATACAATGCTTGTACCGTCCGCAATCGCAAGAAGCGTAGTCATCTGCGGCTGCATATCGGTGGGGAAACCCGGGTGGGGCATTGTCTTGACATTACAGCGTTTTGCTCTGCCGTCTGCCTTGACGAGAACGGAATCGTCGTATTCCTCAACGATTATGCCGCACTGAATGAGCTTGGCTGTGATTGACTCAAGGTGCTTGGGGGTAACATTTTTAATAAGAACATCGCCCTTTGTTGCGGCAGCGGCAACCATGAATGTGCCTGCCTCAATCTGGTCGGGGATTATTGAATAGGAGCAGCCGTGCATACGGTCAACGCCCCTGATTTTGATAACATCTGTGCCTGCGCCGCGGATATCCGCACCCATTGAGTTAAGGAAGTTGGCAAGGTCAACAATATGAGGCTCCTTCGCAGCGTTCTCAATGACTGTAAGGCCTTTTGCCCTTACAGCGGCAAGCATACAGTTGATAGTCGCGCCGACAGACACAACATCAAGGTAAATAAGACCGCCCGAAAGGTTGGTCGCATCGACATCAATCATTGCGTTTTCGCGCAGATTGACCTCAGAGCCGAGTATCTCGAAGCCCTTGATATGCTGGTCAATGGGACGAACGCCGAAATTACAGCCGCCGGGCATGGCAACCTTAGCCCTGCCGAAGCGGGAAATCAGCGTACCGATAAGGTAATATGACGCTCTCATGTGCTTGGTCATGTCGTGAGTTACAACATAAGAATTAACAGAGCTTGTGTCAATTTCAACTGTCGTTTCGTTAATATAATTAACCCTTGCGCCCAACTGGTGAAGAATGCGTACCATCATCTGAACATCGCTGATTCTCGGAACGTTCTCGATAACACATACATCCTGTGCCAGAATGGTTGCAGGGAGAATTGCCAATACTGCGTTTTTGGCGCCGCTTATAGTAACTTCGCCTTTAAGCGGATTGCCGCCGTTAATGAAGATTCTTTCCATAACAAAGGGCCTCTCCCGTATTTATTTTGCTATATGTAAACCGAAAATTTGTCGTTTTGCGGTCGAAAATGTATCACCACACATTATCCAACCTATCAGATTATACCACTAAATAACTGAAAAAGGAAGTCTTTTTGTTAAAATTTTTCAAAAATTTAAATTTAAAATGAACATTTTGTAAACAAAAGTACATTTCCATACACAAAATTCAGCGTTCATGTAATACCTGCGGCATTTCCGTCAAAAATATAGTCAACAAAATCAAATTCGGGTGAAAAAATGAACCTTCTGAAAATCGCTCTTACATCATTATTATCCATCGCGGTATTATTTATTCTCACCAAAATTATGGGAAAAAGGCAGATTTCACAGCTGAGCTTTTTCGACTATATCAACGGCATAACGATAGGCTCAATCGCGGCGGAAATGGCAGTCGGCGGCTTTAAAAACGCCGCCGCTCCTGCTGTTGCGATGGGCATTTATGCGCTTGTCGCGGTGATAATTTCCGTGTTGTCGGACAAGTCAATCAGCGCGAGGCGGATACTCAGCGGAACGCCGACAATTATAATGGATAAGGGCAAAATCTACAGAAAAGCCATGAAAAAGGCCAAAATTGACATAAATGAGCTGCTCATGCAGGCGAGAATCAGCGGTCAGCACGATTTATCCAAGGTGCAGACGGTCATTCTTGAAGCAAACGGCACGCTGAGTTTCCTGCCGAAATCGCAGGACAGACCGCTTACGCCGTCAGATGTTGACATAACACCTGTGCAGGAAACGATATTCACGCCGCTGATAATCGACGGACGGATTCTTGAGAAGAATCTGAATATCTGCAACAAGAGCGTCAACTGGCTTCGGGACAATTTAAAAAAGCAGAACGCAGGCGAGCTCCAAGACGTTCTGCTTGCGATGTTTGACGGAAGTAAGCTGGTTATTTACCGTAACGAAGAATGAACTGCTCTGTTTCCTCTTTTGCAGGCATGGCGGGGATTGCGCCGCTCCTGCGTGTGGAAAGACCTGCCGCCGCGCATGAAAATCTGACGGTATCGTAAAGCACACCGTTTTCGTTTCTTTTAAGCGCGTCAAAGTCCTCCGCGAGAGCAAGGAATGTGCCTGTGAAGGTGTCGCCCGCGCCGTTGGTGTCGGCAACATCTCCCGTGAACGCTTCACAGTAACCCGAGGCGTATTCTGTGAGGTAATACGCGCCCTTTTCGCCGAGAGTAACAAGGACGATGCCGATACCGCAGTCAAGAAGATTTTTTGCCGCCAACTCAATATTGTTCTCGCCCGTGAGGAGCAGAGCTTCATCATCGGAGACTTTTATTATATCGACAAACTTCAATAAAGAGCGCATTTTTTCGACTGCCTGCTCTTTGCTTTTCCACAGCAGAGGGCGGTAGTTCGGGTCGTATGACACGAGCAGTCCGATCTCCTTCGCCTGCTTCACAGCGTACTCAACAGCGGATGCTGACGGCTCATCGGTAAGTGAGACAGAGCCGAAGTGCAAACATCTAAATTTTTCGATAAAGCGCGTATCTGCGTCGTTTTCGGTTAATTTCACATCTGCGCTGTTGTCTCTGTAAAAAGAAAAGCTGCGCTCTCCCCTGCCGTCAACGCTGACAACTGCGAGGGTGGTCGGGGCGGTTTTGTCAAAGCTCAGAGCAGATATATCGACATTTTTCGATATAAGCGTTTCAGCGAGCATCTTGCCGAACGAGTCCTCCCCTACCCTGCCGATAAACGCGGATTCAGCTCCCATGAGCGAAGCGGCAACGGCTACATTCGCGGGCGCGCCGCCGGGGTTAGCGGAGTACTGAGGTATGCCGTTTTCGTTGATTCCCGTCTGAGTCAAGTCAACAAGAAGCTCACCGATTGATACAATTTTCATATAATCACCATTATCAAATTATTAAAATCCCCTCTGTCGCATTAAGGCAGAGGGGAAAATCTTTTACTTAATTATTCGTTGCCGGGGAATTTCGGGATTCCGTCGAAGCCTTTCTGAAGCTCATCTTCCGCAGGCAAATAGTCAACCATTGTGCCGTTGTTGAATCTCTCATAAGCGAACATATCGAAATAGCCTGTGCCTGTAAGACCGAAGAGGATTGTCTTTTCCTCGCCTGTTTCCTTGCACTTGAGAGCCTCGTCAATAGCAACCTTGATTGCGTGGCTGCTTTCGGGAGCGGGAAGAATACCCTCAACCTTGGCGAACTGCTTAGCCGCCGCGAAAACCTCTGTCTGATGGACTGTTCTTGCTTCCATGAGCTTGTCATCATAAAGCTGTGAAAGAATCGGGTTCATGCCGTGGTAGCGAAGTCCGCCCGCGTGGCTTGCGGCGGGGATAAATCCGCTGCCGAGTGTGTACATCTTCGCAAGGGGGCAGACCATGCCTGTGTCGCAGTAGTCATATCTGAACTTGCCGCGTGTGAAGCTCGGGCATGACGCGGGCTCAACAGCGATGAACTGATAGTCCTTTTCGCCGAGAATCTTTTCTCTCATGAACGGGGCGATAAGACCGCCGAGGTTTGAGCCGCCGCCTGCACAGCCGATAATAACATCAGGTGTTACATCATATTTATCAAAAGCGGTTTTGCACTCAAGACCGATAATTGTCTGATGAAGAAGAACCATGTTGAGTGTACTGCCGAGAACATAACGGTAGCCCTCTTTTGCGGTTGCGGCTTCAACAGCCTCTGAAATAGCACAGCCGAGGCTTCCGTTAGTGCCGGGGAAGCGTTCAAGAATCGAGCGGCCGACAGCCGTAGTCTCTGACGGTGAGGGAGTAACCGACGCGCCGTAGGTACGCATTACCTCACGTCTGAAGGGCTTCTGCTCATAAGAAACCTTAACCATGAAAACATCGCAGTCAAGACCTAAGAAAGCGCACGCCATTGAAAGCGCCGTGCCCCACTGACCTGCGCCTGTTTCGGTGGTAACGCCTTTAAGGCCCTGCTTCTTTGCGTAAAAAGCCTGAGCGATAGCGGAATTCAGCTTATGGCTGCCGCTTGTGTTGTTGCCTTCAAATTTGTAGTAAATCTTCGCGGGTGTGCCGAGAGCTTCTTCAAGGCAGTAGGCTCTTACCAGCGGAGAGGGACGGTACATTTTGTAAAAATTATAAATATCCTCGGGAATATCGAAATACGGCGTTGTGTCGTCAAGCTCCTGCTTGATAAGCTCGTCGCAGAAAACAGGCTGAAGCTCCTCAAAGGTCATTTTTTCGTGAGTTTTGGGGTTGAGAAGCGGTGCGGGCTTGTTTTTCATATCCGCGCGGAGGTTGTACCACTGCTTCGGCATTTCATCCTCAGCTAAATAGATTTTGTAAGGGATTTTTTCTGACATAATATGCGCCTCCGTTTTAAAATTACATTATATTTTAACATATATTATAATATTGTCAAGCTCGGTATCGAGGGAATTTTTCAACAGAGCTGCCCCCAATATAGAAAACGGGACGCCGAGGACGTCGTCCCCTACGAGCATGATTTAAAATGTGCGGTTGTAGGGGTTGGCGTCCCCGACAACCTGTGGATTTACGGTGATTTTCCGTGTCGTCCACACGATTACAAATTTTCAGCCGTGTTGTCCCGAATATAAA
>JAZUFU010000033.1:0-18179 GCA_045640865.1 Acutalibacteraceae bacterium
TCTGAGCCTCATTTCTCAGAAGACAGCGGCAAATGAAGCTACCGCTGAAGAAACACAGGCAGATACAACTCCCGCTGAAGAACCTGTTGCAGGCAAAACAACTCTCCAGAAAATCATAGATTTCATAATCTATATCTTCAATCTCATAACTTCATATATCTCTAAAGTATTCTGATTTTTATAACAGCAGCGGAGAGCCTCGCAAGAAGCTCTCCGCTGTTTTTTAGTTCAGGTAGGTTAGCTATCTGAAGATTTGTTATATTGTTTCAAAAAGCAAAGTCGCTGCGAGTTTAAAACCAAATTTGAACGCTTCGGCTTCTGCTAACGAGTGCATCTCATTGATAATATCATCATATTTTTCGAGACAATCAGAGTGAAAATATTTTAAAAATTATTAGCCCCTTTTTCAGAATGTTCGTATAAAGAAGTGTAAGACAAAAAATACGAAAGAAAAAGAGGTTTTAATTATGAAAAAGACATTAAAGGTTTTATTAAGCGCAATGCTCATCATCGCAATGACAACTGTTTTTGCGTTCGCCGCAGAAAACAACGGCGAATACGTTGTTTCAAAAGGCGTTGAATTTGTTGACCAGTGGAACAAGGCGGCAAAGGTAAACGGAACAGTTAAGCTCGACAGAGATGTCAACATTTCAAGCGAATACAAACTTGACGGAAACAGAAGTCTCACAATCGACCTCAACGGTCATTCAATCAAGGGTACAGGAACAGATTCAGATTATATGTTCAACATTCTCAAAGGCAGTTCAATGACAGTTATGGATTCCTCGGAAGCACAGAACGGTAAAATCGTTGTAACAAGAGTTTACGAAGACTATGATGACACCATTATCGTAAACGATGGTGGAAGACTTACCCTTGAAAGCGGCAAGCTTCAAGGCAACGAGGACGACGATTGCAGACTTATTGCGGTTGAATACGGTACATTCGTAATGAACGGCGGCTCGGTTACAGGCAATGCTTATGACGGCGACGGCGCGGGTGTCTATGTTAACGAAGGTACTTTCATCATGAACGGCGGTAATATTTCAGATAACCACAGTGCCAGAGCAGGCTACAGCGGCGGCGGAATATACTTTGACGGCAGCTCAACATCAAAGCTCGTTATCACAGGCGGAGAGATATTCGGCAATTCAGCTTATGACGGCGGCGCAATATATCTTGATGACGGTTACGCAGAACTTACAGGCGGTAAGATTTACAAAAATCAGGCTTTCAATACCAGCGCAATTAAAATTTACGGCAATATGGACAAGGTAACTCTTGCAGGCGACCTTGTTGTAACAGAAAACGGATTTGAGCGTAATTCAGGCGCGCCGGTATATTCTGCGGCAGTAACTGCGGCTCCCTCGTTCTACACAACTTATGAAATTCATTTAGGCGGCAGAGTAAAGATTTACGGTAATAATTCAGGTGATTTCTGCGACGAAAGCGGACGACACGGCCACCACATCATGAAAGACATGGATACAAGCTCAGAAAACCACGCATGGATAGGAATTGATACAGGCATGGATACAGTTGACGAGTATCTTAATGAAATGTTCGTAAAAGACGGTCAGGGCGATTATTCATCCTGCTTCTTCAAGAAAAACAGAGAACTCGCTCATTAATTGCAGAAGTTATTATTCTGATGATTTTTTAAACCTCTTTAAATAATAAAACAGCCTTCCTCGGAGGGCTGTTTTTTTGATTGTTTATATACTCAATTTGCCTTGGTGCTGATAAAGGAATCAAGACGCTTGAAAGATTGAAAAAATAATGATATTATTTATTTAGAGTTACAGGAGAGTATGTTGTGAAAAAAACAGTTTATTTCGTGAGGTAGAAGAATGAGGGATTTATCATATTTAACCGATTCCTATGATGAAAAGATAGAGCGGATTCACAGTCTCAAAGCGCCGCTTAATTTTGTTTTCATTACCGACCAGCACAACCGCATGAATTTCTATGACGAGAACTTCAAAGCGAGTAGGAGTGAGAAAGTTCCGTATGAGCTTGCCGCCGACCACATTCGCTCAATACAGTATATTCTCGACCGCTGCCCCGAAATTGATTACGTTATCTGCGGCGGAGATGTCGGCGACGATTACCACCCCGATAAGGATTTATATAAGCAGTCTGTCCGCGAGGTGTATGATGAGCTTTACAAGCTCACCGTTCCCGTTCACTGTATTATAGGCAATCACGATGACGGGCTTGGAAACTGCCGCGACAGAGGCTACGACGCTCACGAGCATGTCATTCTGCCAAGGGAAATGCACGAAATCTGCATGAAAAACAATCCCACAAAAGAAAACTATTATTATATCGACACTCCGTCGGGTTACCGCCTTGTTTTTCTTAACAGCATCGACTATCCGTATCTTTATAACGAGGACGGTACTGCGCCGTTCGGCTGGAGGCTGGAGATTTCCGACAGACAGGCTGACTGGTTTTCCGAGGAAGCGCTGGAAACAGATAATAAAGTTATTGTCTTTTCTCACGCTCCGCTGCATAATGAAGGTGTGTTCGGCACGGAGGGGATGCCCAACGGAATAAAGCCTTTTGACGACACGCTGAACGCGCCGAGAATGCTGTATGCAATCGCCGAGCATGAAAATGTTATCGCCAACATCTGCGGACACGTTCATTTTGACAACATAGTGTTCAACGGTCGGTATCTGACGATTTCAACATTGTGTTCGCTTGTTCAGCAGTGGTGCCCGACCTGCCCCGAAAGAGTTATCGGCACGCCGACAGAGACCGCGTTTGATGTGTTTTCCGTTACGGATGATGCTATCTACATGACGCGTTTCGGCGCAGGGACAGACCGGCAGGCGGCTGTCATACAAAGGCATCCGAAATATTGATAATCAAATGAAGCAATAATTTACAGGGAGGATTATTATGCCGTTATTTTCACATAATCTTGAATGCAAAAAACATTATAACATTATTGTAGCAGGAGGCGGAACAGCAGGCTGCGCCGCGGCAATTCAGGCGGCACAATGCGGAATGAGTGTGCTTCTGCTTGAAAAAAAGTGTCTTTTAGGCGGCCTTGCCACAGGCGGACTTATAAATTTCATGGAACCTCTTTGCGACGGACGCGGCAACACGGTGATACACGGCTATGCCGAAAAGTGGACTAAAATGCTCCTTGACATAAGCTACGACTCTCTTCCCGAAATATGGAGAGACGGAAACCCTGAGCATAAGACGGGCAGGAGATACGCGACAACCTATTCGGCAAATACTTTTTCGCTTCTTCTTACCGAGGAAATGAAAAAAAGCGGAGCGGATTTCCTTTTTGACTGTAGTGTTGCAGACACGATAATGGAAAATAACATCTGCAAGGGCGTTGTTGTTTTCAGCAAAGCGGGATTTGAATACTACGAATGTGATATGCTTATTGACACAACGGGCGACTGCGATGTTTTAAGAGCCGCGGGAGTTCCGACTGTCAGCGGCAAAAACTATTTTATTTACTTTGGGCACGCGGTTACTCTCGAAAACTGCAAAAGAGCGATTGAAAACAACGATATAGGCAAGGTTTACTCGGGTATTTACGGCGGCGGTGTAAATCTTTTCGGGCACAATCAGCCCGAAGACATACCGCAGTGGTCGGGGCTCAGTGCCGAAGATGTTTCAGATTACATAAAGCTCAATCACTCAATTATGCTCCAAAAAATCAGAGCTAAAGAAAAGGCGGATACGGATATATCCGTTCTTCCCGATATGCCGCAGTTCAGAACAACCTGCCATATTCAGGGTGATTATGTCTTTACCGAAAACGACGCATACAAACATTTTGACGATTCGGTGTGCGTTATGAACGACTTTGAAAGAAAAGAATTTCTTTATGAGCTTCCGTTGAGGAGTCTGACAAACAGCGGTTATCCCAACATAATCACCGCAGGCAGAAGCGTCAGCTCGTCGGGCTACGGCTGGGACATCACAAGAGTGATTCCGATTGCCATAATCACGGGGCAAACCGCCGCCATAGTGTCTTCAAACGCGATAAAAAATAAAGTGCCTGTCTTCGGCGTTGATATCGGCACAGTTCAGAAAGAAATTGAAGCGAATAATATTTGTGTTCATTTTTAATATTTGATTCTTGCATATTTAATCTGCAAATGCTATAATTCAGAAAAAAGTCGGAGGCGGTTTTATGTGTAAAAAAATATTCTCGGCAATTTTAGCGTTTTTCATTTCCCTCGGGCAGATGATTTTCACACCGAATGTGATAAGAATTGATTTTGACAATGTTATTGATGAAATCAGACCTGTCCACAATGTCGGCAGAATGCCCGAATATGAGCTCAACAGCGAAATAAACAAGGTTTTCACCGAGGCAAACATGACAGCGTGCAGAACGCACGACATTAACTGCACCGATATTCACCGCGTTTTCCCCGATTTTTCGGCAGATGTAAATGACGAAAGCTCATATAACTTCAAAGAAAGCGACAAAGTGCTTGCGGCGATTGCCGATACGGGCATGACGCCGTTCTTCCGTCTTGGCATAAGCTACAGCGACCCGATAGCGTCTCACGATCATCTTGTTCCGCCTGCGGACTACAACAAATGGGCGCAGATTTGCGAGCATATAATTCTCCATTACAACGAGGGCTGGGCAGACGGATTCAACTACAACATAGAATACTGGGAAATCTGGAACGAACCTGAAAACAGCGATGACATCAACGATAATCACTTCTGGATCGGCACCGATGAGGAATTTTTCCGCCTTTACGACACAGCCGCAAAGTACCTCAAGGACAGATTCCCCGAGCTTAAAATCGGCGGCTACGGCTCGTGCGGATTTTACGCGCTGACAAAAACAAACGCAATCAACACAGGCGCAAGCTCAAGAAATCAGTATTTTGTTACTTACTTTCAGAATTTTCTCGATTATATTGAGGAGCACAATTCTCCGATGGATTTCTTCTCGTGGCACAGCTACACCACGACGGAAAAGAATGCCCGATATATTAAATATGTCAGAGAAAATCTCGAAAAAGCAGGCTACGGCGATGCTGAGATAATCTGCAACGAATGGAACTACAATCCCACGGAAAACGACAAGATTGACCGCCGCTACGGCGCAAATCAGACCTCGATGCTGTGTATGTTCCAGAACGAAGGACTTGATTCGGCGTATTACTACTGCGGGGACGATGATTACGGACTTCACTCCGGAATGTTTGTCAGAGAACGCAAGCCTTCATCCGGTTATTACGGTTTCTATGCTTTCGGTCAGCTGTATAAGCTCAGCAATCAGGTTGAGATAAAGAACAAGCTGCGCAAGGATATGTACGCTGTCGCGGCAAAGGGCGATGACGGCGAAGCCGCGATGCTCATAGCGAATGTTTCCGAAAAGAGAGACAGAAAGCTCAAAATTGACGCGGGCGAATACACCGTTGACAAATGCTTCACGGTAAACGAAAACTGCGAATGGGTTGAAACTGAGCTTCCCGAAAAAATCGAAAGCGGCTCAATGCTTTATATCACATTCACAAAATAAAATCCAAGGCATCTTTTATCATTAAAGCAAGTCGCAAGGCTTGCTTTTTTTAATGAATCCGCCAGGACGGGCTGATGAAAGAACGGAGTTAATAAGAATAAATCAATCAAAAAAGATGTATAGGATATGCAAATTATCAAATTCCGATATAATAAATAAATTTATTTGCGTTTTCCGTTAAAATATACTATTTTTTTAATTCTAATTGCAATAAACAGTACACTATGCTATACTTTTAATGAGAAATTGTATCAGTGCTGACAGTAATCTGATAATTTCGGAGGTGCTGAATGGAAAATCGTTCTTACAGCGAAATACAGGTAACAAAGCTGGACACGGCTGACGGGTATTACACCGCCGTCAATAAGGGAATGCTTATTCCGCTCGAGCGTCATGAGCACTTTGAAACGGTAATAACGCTCAAAAACAACTTCATTCACACCGTCAACGGCGTTTCGTTCAGACCCGAGGTCGGAGATGTTGTAATTCTGCGACCTCACGACTTCCACTCGGCTCGCCCGATTGACGACACAGCCGAGCATATCTGCCGCGATATTTATATAGATACAGAACTTTTCAAGGAGACCTGCGACTATATTTCGCCGACGCTTTTTGTGAAGATTATGACAGAAAAAAATCCGCCGTCATTTCATCTTGACGAAAGCGAGCTTGCCTCATTTGAGGAAAGCGTTGATTTTTCTTATATATACGCAATGGCAAAGGATTACGAGGTCTATAAATCCGTCAAGCGAATTGTCGCGTGCAACCTTATCGGGCTGTATGTAAAAAAATCGTTCAAAAGCGAAAGGAATGTGCCCGAATGTCTCGAAAAGCTCCTGCTTAAATTACAGCAGAGCGACGCGGGCAGAATAAACCTTTCCGAAACGGCAAAGGAAGTGGGCTATTCGCCCGATTATCTGAACCGTCTGTTCAGAGAGCATTTCGGCAAAAGCATTGAGCAGTATGTAATTGAATGCAGGATTTACGATTCTCTGACTCCCCTGCTTCAAACGGATATGTCCGTGAGTGAAATCGCGCTTAAAATGGGATGGAAATGTACGGGAAACTACATAAACCATTTCAAAAAAATATATAACACCACACCTGCAAAATACAGAAAAGAAAAAAGATAATCAAAGGGTAACTTCAGTAAGGGATAAATCGTCTTAAAACACATCTTTCTGAAGATACCCTGAACAAGGAGGAATTTTTTATGGCTAACTGCCCCAAGTGCGGAAAGCATCTGCACATCTACAATGTAAGCCAGTTCTGCCCCGAATGCGGAGTCAACATGAACTTTTACGGTTATGTTGACAGATTCTACAGGGAGGCGAAGATGTCTGAGCTGTCCATGGCGAATGTCCATGTCAAAATCAGACACATCAAGGCGGCATATATAGGCTCAAAGCTCGCGATAGCGCGTCTTTGCGTAAGCCTTCTGCCTGCTGTCGCTTTTCTTATTCCCGCAGGCGTGTTCAGCTTCTGCATTCCGTTCATTGACGGGAAATACGATTTTTCAGGCCTCGGCATTTATAATCTGTTCACTGAGGGCGGATTCAACTACATACTTGACATGATGAATTCATCTCTTGCGGGTGGCGAGTTCAAAGCCCTGCTTATTGCGCTGGGCGCTTACGCACTTACTGCTCTTATGGCGGTGCTTGTGCTGCTTCTGAGCCTGCTGTGCCTTTTCAGCTACAAGAATATGCAGAAGATTATCGCCGTTATATCGGCTGTCGGCATGGCTGACGCCGCCGCCGCGGCAATCCTTTTTGCAAAATTTGTGAGCGGACTTGAATCGGGACTTATCGAGGGCAAAAACGGCTTCGGTCTTATTGCTGTTATACTGATGTTTGCCGTTGTGTTTGTCGTAAATCTTCTTCTGTGGAAAAAGGGCATACCTGTTGAGTATGACGAGGGAATGCTCGAACGCACCGAAATTTACAAAAAAGTAAAGAGCGGTGAAGTCAACATCGACGACCTTCCTCAGCCTGTTGTTGAAACAGCGGAAACAAGAAAAATTGAGGAAGAAATTGAAAAGGAACGACTTGAGAAGCATAAAGAAATGACCGAGGAGGAGGTGTGAGCTGTGGAAAAAATCAACAATGTCAACGAAGAAAAAAACAACGATTTTAAAAGCAAAATAATCACCGCCGCGGTTGTAATATTCCTCTGCGCGATTTTTGCCGTCGGCTTTGTTTACGGCCTCAACAGCGTGCTTGCCATGGAGGGCTCATATCCTCCCGAAACGGACACGCACGGCGTTTATGACGAACCGAAAACAAGCGACGAGGTTGCTGAGCTTCTCAGCAAGGTGTTCGGCGACGCGCTTAAAAACAACCCGAAAGCATTTGTTGAAGATGAATTTTCAATTGACGGGGATTCAATCGTTCTGGACGGCAGTGAGGAGCTCAAAAAGACAGTCCTTTTCGCAAAGGATAAATTTGCCTCAGCTCTTGCAGAAAGCACGCCGTCGGTTGAGACTGATTTCTCCGAGGCTCTGCCCGTAAAAGCACCAAAGATAACGGGCGCGGATATCGACTCCTTTGAGTGCAAATATTTCGCGAGAAATTATGTTTATCAGTGCGACCAGTGCGGCGCGGAAAGCGACAAGCTTCTTGAAGGCTGCCCCGAATGCGGAAGTCCCAACCTTTATGTTCAGCAGGGCAGAAGTGAGTATATCGTCAGCGCGGTGCTCAAAAACAGCGATGATGTTATCAACGCGAATTTCAAGCCGAAAACCGATGAAGAAATCCGCGCTCTTTTCGGCGACAGATTCAATGAGACATTTGACATCGGCAAAATTGATGTTACGAACGACAATATTGAGGTCTTTTTCAGAATCAGCCGTGAAACAGGCGAGCTTTTATATCTTGAATTCAAAAAGGACATGACGGTCAAAACCGATGTTCAGTTCAAAAACAATCTCGCTTCACTCGATAAATCAGACGCGGAATTCAAACTCACCGAAAAGATTAAAAACAGCTTCACATGGCCCGCGCTCACGCTTTCGGAAGATGAAATGATTATCGAGCCGAAAAACACTGATAACCTCACGGCAACGCTCACCTGCACAGACCCCTTGAAGCCAGTTGTAACATGGAAATCCTCCGACGAAAGCATTGTAACCGTCGATGACGAGGGCTATATGAAAACAGGCAAAAAGACAGGCGACGCGACGGTTACTGCGTCTTTCGAGTTCCTCGGCAAAACATACTCGGACACCTGTAAAATCAGCGTAAGAGTTCCCGTTGAGTCAATGGCGATTTCAAAGAGGAGCATCAAGCTCGATGTCGGCAAAACGAAGCAGATTGACGCGAAGGTTTCCCCGAATAACGCGACCGTTCAGACAAAGAAATGGTACTCCTCGGACGAGAGCATCGCGACCGTTGACGAAAACGGCGTTGTTACAGCCGTAAAGAGCGGCGTTGTAACAGTATATGCGCTCTCCGACGACGGATTCTATAAATCAACTTGTGAGGTAACTGTCAGATGAATGAAAATACAAACGGCGCAAAAGTAAAAAACATTGTCGATAAGGTCGTCGGTGCTGAGAACAATTCAGCCGCGAGAATCGACAAAAGAAAGCTGAATAAATACAGCGACATTGCCACAAGAATTTTCCACACTCCCGTGCTCACTCCCAAGGAAATTACATTCCCCGCTCTGGGCGAATTTGCCACGGCGGTTGTAACGGGACTTGAACAGTACAGAACGCTTTATTTCGTCAATGTTCTGAAAATTGACATGGCGTATGTAACACTCATTCTTACCCTTATCGGTATTTATGATGTTCTCAACAACCCCCTTATGGGCGCGGCATACGACCGCACAAGAACGCGCTGGGGCAAGGCGCGTCCGTACATAATCTTCACCGCAATCCCCTACTTTTTAAGTACCGTGCTTCTTTACAGCGGAGCCATGTTCTTCGGCGACACTCCGGGCAACGACCCGAAAAAAATCGCCTTCGTTTTCTGCACCCTGTTTATTCAGGAAACCTTCGGCACGATTTACGCAATTCCGCGCGGAAATCTTACCTCTTTGCAGACGGCGAACCCGAAGGACAGAATCAATGTAGGTCTTGTTCAGAACTATCTCGGCTTCACAGGCTCTCAGCTTGTTGCCACCATTTTCATGCCCCTTATGGAGCTGAACAACAAGGGCTACATCAACCTCCCCATGAGCACAATTTTCACGGTAATGGCGTGTATCGCAGGCGTTATCGGAGCTTTGGGCAATATCGCGATGGCAATCAACTGCCGCGAGAGAATACTCCTCCAGCCGAAGCCCGCACCTGTTACCAAAACTCTTTTCTACATCTTCAAAAACAAATATGCTCTGCGTAACTTCATCGCCGATTTCTCAGTCAGCTGGTGGGCAAACGGCGGCTACAAATGGGACGTTGTTACTCAGCAGGAAATTTTCGGCGGTACAATCCCGTCATTTATCGCATATCTTCCCAACAACATTTTCAATTACCTCAGCGTTACATTTATCCCGAAATTCCAGAAGCTGTTCAAAAACAACAACAGAAAAGCCGTTATATGGCTGCGTCTGTGGGATTTGTTCTGCTGCGCGGGAATGGTTGCTGTCGGCTGTCCGCTTGTTGACAAAAAATGGCTTGCCGTTGCTGTGTATGCGTTCTTCTACGGAGTCAACGGCATCAACAACGGTCCGTCAAATGTATTTGAAGCGGAGCTCGGGCGTGAAATCAACGACTATACGGAATATGTTACAGGCGAGCGTCCCGACGGCACAATCGGCATACTGACAGGGCTTATCTCAAAGGTAACATCTCCCCTGAACGCACTTCTTACCGTTCAGCTTTTCAAATGGTCGGGCTATGACCCCACAATTCCGATGAAGCCGTGGTCGCAGGAAAGCAAGACGGTTTATCAGAGAGTTTTCTTCCTGTTCAACGGTATTACTCTGCTTCCCACATTCATCAGAATTATCCCGTTCTTCTTCTATGACCTTGAGGGCGAAAAGAGAGAAAAAATGTATATCGCTCTTAATGAAAGGCGCGCGCTCATGGCAAATCAGGACAATGATGAAAACAGTGAGATTGACGAGCTTGCCGAAATGCTTGCCGCCGAAGATGCAACCGAGTAATTAAAAGGAACTTACAGTATGAATAAAAAAATGAGAAAAGACCCTTACAGCGGTCTGCTCCCGAACATGCCCAATGAAACAATGGTTACAGGCAGAATGAGAATAAGCACAAGCGGCACAGCCGAGGCGGCGAAGCATAAATTCACCCGAAAAGGAACTGCCGCGGACTTCCGTTCGGGGCTGCCGATAGGCAACGGAGATTTCGGCGCGTCAATGCACGGAATGCCCGACAATCTTACATTCAACATCGCAAAAAACGATTTGTGGTGGGACGATTTTGACGCCCCTCTCCCCTGCTACCCTGACGGCGGAATTGAGAATGTCAGAAAAAAGGTTTCGTCGGGCGACGGGAGCATTAAGCTCGATATGTTTGAGGCTTCAAACCGCAGGGTAAATCTGCCTATTCAGACCTCTGCCGCAAGACTCACGCTTCATCTTCTCAGCGGCGGCTTCGGTCATAATATCCGTGAGGAGCTCGATATTTCAAGAGCTATTGCAAGGCAGTATTTTTCCTGCGACAATCAGAACGGAACCGTCAACGGCTGGAACTACTGCGTAACCGCCAATGTCAGCAAGGTTGACGAGGTTATGCGCGTTCACGTCGAAGCTCCTGTTTCGAGCAAGCGGCCTGTCCTCGGCACAGTGCGTTTTGAACTGACGCGCGACCCGATGGAAGTGCCGATGATAAACGGCTGTAAAAATGAGGAGGAAATAAAGCTCCTCGAAAAAGAAATCGCCGATTATTATTCGCCTGTCTGCTTTACTGACGGTGAATATTTCGGCTTCACCATGCGCCTGAGAGCGGGCGAAAATCCGCAGACCTCACCCGATGTTCACTACACCGTAATGGCGAGAACGAATGAAAAAATCACGCTCAGCAATATCGGTTATTCCGTCATGGGAAGCGGAAAATTCGGCAGAAATTTTGAAATAATTTTAACCGTTGTCAGCACATACGACGCGGAGGATACATATGCCGAAGCAAAGTGCAGACTTGGAAACGCTTTCGCGCGCGATACATTCCATGTCATCTCAAACTGCGAGCAGATTATGATGCACGACGCAAACCGCTCGTGGATAAAACTTCCGAAAGACGAATACTCCATGCCGTGGTACTGGGGCATTTATGAAGCCATGAGCGCAAGGCGGCCGTCAAAATTTGCGGCAGGCTATGTTGCGCCGTGGTATCAGTCAAACTGCGTCAACTGGGGGCATCATATTCTTACATACGAGCAGCCGAAAACCAACCTCGGTCTGCTTGCGACCAACCACGCCGAGCTCCTTGAGCCGTGGTTTAAGCTCTGCTTCGACGCGAAAGAAAAATTGCAGAAATACGCAACTGACTTTTATAACTGCCGCGGCACGGCGTACCCCCACGCCATTTCCGGCACGGGCACGGTTATTGCCTCGTCAATCACGCTCAACGGCACGATAATGAACATCTCCACCACGGGCGAAACAGTCAAATACGCGTGGGATTATTACGATTTCACGGGCGACAGGGACTATCTGCGCGAGGTGGGTTATCCTATCTTGAAGGAAGCCGCGCTGTTCTATCACGACTATCTTTTAACCGATGAAAACGGCGAAAAATATATTTTCCCCTCCCGTTCGCAGGAATGTGTTACGCCTCCGGGAACGCTCAACGAGTTCATGACAAATTCGCTGATTGACCTTGCCATGTTCAAATTTGTATTGAGCCGCGCGGCAAAATCGGCGGAAATTCTCGGCATAGATTCATCCCTTCGCGAGGAATGGGAGAATGATGTAAAAGCACTCAGAAAAGATTATGCCGTATGGCCTGACGGAACATGGAAAACAGCCGAGGATATTGACGATATTTCAATCGGCTACGGTAACCCTCCTGTTTCAGATTTGTGCCCCATCTGCATAACCGACGAGGTTGACAAATGGCGCGGAAGCGATGAAATGAAGCAGGCGGCGCAGAAAAGCGTTGATAAATTTGTTGACAGAAACAAGATGCCGTGGGATATGTCTTACGGGATTATTTCGCGCCTGAGAATGGGCGATAAAGACTATGCGCGCCTTGTGCTGGAGCTTCTCCCGAAGTGCAGGGAGGGCGGCAATCTCAACCGCTCCGACGCGTGCGACTATGACGAAAACAACGAGATGAAGCCCGACGGTCAGCATTCATTTTTTGTTGACAAGGGCGGCGCGTATCTCAGCGAGGTTATCACCGAAATGCTTTTGCAGTCGCAGGGCGGCGTAATCAGAATTTTCCCCGCCTACCCCGAGGACATCGGCGACGCGGCGTTTTTCTCGCTCAGGGCAAGAGGAGCTTTCCTCGTTTCGGCTGAAATGAGAGACAAAAAACCTGCCTACGCAATTGTCAGAAGTCTGCGCGGGAACGAATGCAGATTCATGAATGTTTTCGGTGAAAAAATAACTGTTCGCGACCTTGAAACGAACGAAAAAATTTCTTTCACCGAAGCGGACGGCGATATAATTTTTGCGACAGAATCACAGCACGAATATGTAATTGAATCTGGCGATAAACCGCTTGAATCTTTTGAAATAAGGAGCTGATTTTATGAAAAAAATTATCTGCGTAATGTGCGCATTTGTGATGATTTTTTTGAGCGTTGTTCCCGCGTTTTCTGCTGACAAAAATGAAATTATTTTAGCAGAAAACGGCAAGACAGATTACAGCATTGTAATCTCAGAAAATGCCGCAGAGGTTGAAAAAAATGCCGCATGTGAGTTGGCAGAATATCTTGAAAAAATCAGCTCTGCAAAATTTGAAATTGTAACAGACAAAAATCCTTCTTCTGAAAAGGAAATTGTTATCGGCGTTACAAACCGCGACGGAGAAATAAATATCAACCGCTCGGAGTTCGGACAGGACGGAGTGCGTATTCTTACCGTTGGGAACAAGCTCTTCCTCACAGGCAGCAAAGAAAGGGGCGCGCTTTATGCGGTTTATACCTTCCTTGAAGATTGGCTCGGCTGCCGCTGGTTCACAGAAGAGCTGACAGTTGTTCCCGAGAATGAGCGTATTGCAGTTTCACCGATTGATTATTCATTTGTTCCGCCGTTCAGACTCAGACAGACATATTGGCTTTTTTCAACAAAGTATGCAGACTTTTGCGTAAAACACAAGCTCCACAGCTATATGGCTTATATTAACGATGACTGGGGAGGCAGTCCGTCTGAATACTGTGTGCATACCGTGCATTCGCTTCAGTGGATAATCACGCGCGATATGTTTGACACTCATCCCGAGTATTTCGGCTGCGACGACAAGGGCAACAGAAGCGTCAACCGTCAGCCCTGCCTTTCAAATGAAGATGTTCTGAATCTTACGGTTAAATTTGCGGAGGATAATTTCTTCTCGCAATACAACAACATTTTCAGCGTTTCGCAGAATGACGGAATGTCCTTCTGCCAGTGCGAAAAATGCAAGGCTTTCAACAAGGCTCACGGCGGCACGGACGCGGCTTCGATGATAAATTTTGTAAATAAAGTTGCCGAAAAGGTAAGAGAAAAATATCCGAACGCGCGCTTTGAAACACTCGCTTATCAGGACACATTGACACCGCCTGAAAATCTCGAAATCGCCGACGGAGTTGTTATCCGTATGTGCCCGATTAACGGCTGTGTGCTTCACGATTTCGGCGACCCGCTCTGCCGCGAAAATAAAAAATTCGACAAGGCTTTAAGAGGCTGGGCGAAGCTGACCGACAGCATTTACATGTGGAATTACAGCACCGATTTTCAGTATTATTACGCGCTGTTCCCCAACATAACGACCTTGCAGAAAAGGTATCAGTATTTCAGAGACAACAATGTTGTTTCCGTTTTTGACAACGGCTGCGGTGAAGATATGGTCGCAGGCGAATTTCACGAGCTGAAAACCTACCTTGTCGCGAAGCTTCTGTGGAATCCCGATATTGACATTGAGCGCTGTATTTCAGAGTTCTGCGACGCTTACTACGGCGAAGCGGGAAAAGATGTTGTTGAGTTTATCAACAAATTTGAGAAATATGTCAAGGGAATAAATACGCACATGACCTGTCAGGACGGCGGCGAGGCTCTCGAAAACCACACCGCGCTGAATGAGTGCGAAATCAGAAAGCTCAACAAAATCATGGAGCGTGCCGAGAGCAGAAATCTCACGGCGGACGAAGCGAAACGGCTCGAAGGTCTTTCAATAAGCTGGCGTTTCTTCAAATGCGGCACTTACGCGGGCGAATTCAACTGGATTTCATTTAAAAATGACCCGATAAAAGAAACGGAAAAGCTCTATAACGATATGAGAGCTTACGGCATTAAATTTTTGAGCGAGGGCGGCGGAGTTCCGTTCACCGACGCTCAGCCGAATTTCACCGTCCGCCCGACGTGGTGGTTCTCCGAAATCAGCAATATCCCGAATTCAGTTCAGCTTGAATCGAAAATACTGCCCGTCATAAACAAAGTTCTCCGAACGATAAATATATTCGATTAAATTATGAAAACGACAGATAAAATAAAAAAACGCGCCGATGAGCTTCTCTATCAGATGACGCTTAAAGAAAAATTACAGATAATTATTGAAACCTCGCCCGAAAATGAGCGGCTCGGCATACCGAAATATTACCACGGAAACGAGGCTCTTCACGGCATTGTGCGCCCCGGAAAATTCACGGTTTTTCCGCAGGCAATCGCCCTCGGCGCGATGTTTGACGACGAGCTTTTAGAGAAAATTGCCGACGCGATTTCTGACGAATCCCGTGCAAGATACAACGGCAAATGCGCCGACGGACTTGACGAGCGCGAATTTGAGGGCAGATATAACGGACTTCTCACTTTCTGGTCGCCCGACCTCAACCTTGCGAGAGATCCCCGCTGGGGACGCACCGCCGAGACCTACGGTGAGGATCCGTACCTTGCGGGCAAAAACGGCGCGGCCTTTGTAAGAGGTTTGCAAGGAAAAGACAGGCATTTTCTTAAAGCCGTCGCAACTCCCAAGCATTTCACCGCCAACAATGAGGAACACAACCGTTTCTCGTGCAACGCGAAAATGAGTGAAAAATCTCTGCGCGAGTATCACCTTGAACCGTTCAGAATGGCTGTTAAAGAGGCTGAGCCCGAGGCGGTCATGGCGGCTTACAATGCTATTAACGGCACACCCTGCCACGAAAACAAGCGGCTTCTCACCGATATTCTCCGTAATGAATGGGGCTTTGACGGCTATGTTGTGTCGGACTGCAGCGCAATCGCTCAGCTGTGGCTCAATCACAAATCACACCCTGAGCCTGCTGACGCCGCCTCCGCCGCCCTTAACGCAGGCGTTGACCTTGAATGCGGCGGATACTCTGAGTATGAGCATTTCTTTGCCTGTTTTCTTGAAGAACAGCTAAAAGCAGGCAAGGTTACGGAAGAGCGCATAAACGAAGCTGTCAGCAGAGTGCTTATTGCGAGAATAAAGACAGGTCAGTTTGAAAAAGAACAGCCGTTTTCAGACATACCGCTTGACATTATCGGCTGTGAGAAGCATTCCGCTCTTTCTTACGAAGCGGCGGTTAAATCAATGGTGCTTCTTAAAAGTGACGGCATACTTCCGCTGAAAAAGGACGCGGATATTCTCGTTGTCGGCAATAACGCCGCCGTGTGTCAGTTCGGCGATTACTCGGGCAAGGCGAAAAACGAGCCTGTCTCCCCTCTTGACGGCATCAAAAAGCAGGCGAAAAATATTAAGCATATCCGCTGGGATTATGTCAGGGCAAGCTCGGCGTTCACGGAAATTCCCGCTTTCTGCTATACCCTTGACGGCGGCGAAAACGGAATTGAAGCGGCGTTTTACAATAATCCGCGCTTTGAGGGCATGCCTCAGAAGCGCATTGACGAGGCTGTCAATTACGCGTGGCTTGACCGCTACCCCGACCCGCTTATCACGACGCAGGAATATTCCTGCATTTTCAGAGGGAACATCACCGCGCCGAAAACGGGCGAATATACTTTCAGGCTTTCCGCTGGCGGATTCCCGACCTGCACGCCGCCCGAGCTTTATTTTGACGGCTGTAAATATGACAACGAACCGATTACGCTTAAAAAAGGCGAAAATCTGCCGTTTATTGTGAGGTATTCCAAGACCTCGGGCGAGCCGTTTGTGAAGCTTCAATGGACAACGCCAAACGACAACGAGGACGAAATGTTCAGCTATGAAATCGAAGCGGCGAAAAATGCGGAGATTGTTATTGCCGTCCTCGGTCTCGGCACGGAATATGAACGCGAGGGCAACGACAAAACCGACCTCGCGCTCCCCGCGGAACAGCTCACGCTCCTGCGAAAGCTCTACGCTGTCAATAAAAACATTGTGCTTGTTGTTGAGAACGGAAGTGCTGTTGAGCTTAAAGAGCCGGCTGAGCTTTCAGCGGCGATTCTTGAAGCGTGGTACCCCGGCGACAGAGGCGGCGACGCGATAGCCGATATTCTTTTCGGCAATGTTTCCCCGTCGGGCAGACTGCCGTTAGGCTTCCCCGAAAGAACAAGTGATTTGCCGCCGTTTGGCGACTATGAAATGGAAAACGGCAGGACTTATATGTATCGGAAAATCAAGCCGCTTTACGATTTCGGTTTCGGTCTTTCATACTCGGAGTTTGAGTATTCCGATATAAAAGGCAACTTCGAAAAAGTACAGATTACCGTGAAAAATATCGGCGGTTATGAGGCTGACGAGGTTGTTCAGCTTTATATCGACAGCGCGGGACTTGTGAAGCAGCCGAAATACAGGCTCAAGGGCTTCAAGCGTATTCATCTCAAGCCGCAGCAAAGTGCAGCTGTTGAATTTCCGCTGAATGACGAGAGCTTTTCCCTCTTTGATGAAAACGGAGAAAGAAAGGTTTTCGGAGGAAAATACAAAGTATATATTGACGGTCATCTTCCCGATGACAATACGGAAATTCTCGAACTGAATATTCCGTAATCAATCAGCTTTTATACTTATTTACATATAAAAGAATACAATGAAAAGGAGTTTTAACATGAAAAAATTACTCAGCATCATTCTCGCAGCTGTCGTTGTTCTTTCGTGCTGTGCAGGTATTATCACCTACGCCGCGCAGGATGACACATACGAACATCTTCCTCAGGTTTATATCGAGGGATTCGAGTCCAAAAGGGTCTATTACAAGGACGACGCGAACAAAACATCGTTGCTTTATCCCATTGACTCGGGCAGAATGAGCACCGCCACATCAAACATCAAAAATACTCTTACAAACAGCTTAAAGAGCTTCGATTTCCGCCTTGTCTATAACTGCGTTTACGGCTGGATGGACGAGCTTTTAGGCGACACAAAGCTTGAGCCCGACGGAATCACAATGCAGGACAATGTTACCGTTGATGCCACCGAGCTCAACTACAAGGGCAACGGCAAATATGTATTTAAGTACGACAGCCGCCTTGACCCCGTTGATCTTGCCAAAGAACTCAACGAGTACATCGGCTGGGTTAAGGAAGACACGGGCAGCGACAAGATTGAGCTTGTCGGCTCCAGCTTCGGCTCATCTGTTGAGCTTGCTTACATGAGCGAATACGGCAC
>JAZUFU010000034.1:0-82249 GCA_045640865.1 Acutalibacteraceae bacterium
AAACGCCGTATGCGCGGGAATGGTAATCTCCGCCGTACTCGGCTGTACCGTCAGAAACTGCCGCGTGCTTGACTGCGCCACGGCTCAGGGTGAGGCGTATGCTCCGCTGTGGATAAGGCACTCCAAAAATGTTGTTGTCGAGTACTGCGAAATAGTGGGCGCAACAAACAAAATCGACGGCATGACGGTTGATTTTGACGGCTGGACGGTTGACAGCACCTACAGATATATTTACTCTCACGATAACAACAGGTTTATCAAAAATTGCGTCTATGACGCGGACACTCACAACGCGGGCAACGAGGTTTATAACTGCGTTTCCGTGAACGACAATAAGAGGCTGAATTTCTCGGCGGTAACGCTCATAAGCACAAGCCGACCGTCGCTTGCGAGAATGAAAGATTTCAGCTTCCACGATAATATTATCATAAACGGCAAGCCGATTTTCTGGCTTTGCACCGCAAAACCGCAGATAAAAAACATCGTTTTCAGCTCGTCTCCATTTATGAATTTTATTCAGCGTCTGTTCAATATTTTCTATAAAACCGAAAATTTCAGCTATGAAAAGCCTGCCGACAGAGATGTTGAAGCTCTGATAAACGAAATTACTGCAAACCTGCCCGACGGCAGATAAGAAAGGAAGAGTATTATGGATAGAAAACTCAGAATAGGCGTCATGGGCGCAAAGCGCGGCGAAACAATGATGAGAGTTCTGCAAAAGCATCCCGACGCCGAGCTTGTTGCAATCTGCGACAATTTTGAGCCTGCCCTCGAAAGAGCGCATAAATTCTGCAAGGAGTTTGGGCTCGATATTGAGATTTTCACCGAATTTGACGATTTTATAAACTACGATCTGGACGCGGTTGTGCTCGCGAACTTCGCCAACGAGCACGCTCCGTTTGCGGTCAAGGCGATGAAAGCGGGCAAGCACGTCATGAGCGAGGTTCTGCCCTGTCAGAATCCTGCCGAGGCCGTTGCCCTTGTTGAAACGGCTGAGGAGACGGGTATGGTCTATACCTACGCCGAGAATTACTGCTACATGAGCGACACTTTCGAGATGTGGCGCAGATTTAAAAACGGCGATATAGGCGAGCTTCATTTTGCTCAGTGCGATTATATTCACGACTGCTCCGCCGACTGGCTTGCACTGACATACGGCGACACCGAGCACTGGCGCAACAAAATGCCGCCGACGTTCTACTGCACTCATTCTCTCGGTCCTGTGCTTATGATGGCGGATTCGCGCCCCGTTCAGGTTACGGGCTTTGAAACTTTGCCCATGGAGCCTTTCAGAAAGGTCGGCAGCGCAACAGGGCACACAAACGGAATTGAAATGATTACCCTTGAAAACGGCGCGGTTATCGAAAGCATACACGGCGGACTCAAAAGACCGAAGAACAATTACTACAGCCTTTACGGCAGCATGGGCTATCTCGGAAATCTCGAAAATGACGATGTTATGTGCTATTTTGAGGACGGCACGTTTGAAACGGCAGGGGACAGAGGCACAAAAGAAATCTACACTCCCGAGCCTTTTGTTTCCGTGGAGCTTCGCAGAAGCACGGGTATGGAAACTCACGGCGGCAGTGATTTTTATGCCACGCACTTTTTTATTCAGAAAATTCTCGGCAAGCCCGATGGTGAATGGGCTGTTGATGTCTATAAGGCAGTTGAAATGGGACTTTGCGGTCTGTTTGCCCACAGGAGTATTCTGAACGGCAATCAGCCGATGAAAATTCCCGACATGAGGAAGAAAGAGGACAGAGATCTTTACAGAAACGATGTTGCCTGCACCGATAAAAAGACGGCAGGGGACAGCCTGCTTCCTGTTTCGTCCTATCCTGCTTATGTCTATTCCGACGAGGAAAAGGCTGAGCTTAAACGACAGTGGGAAGAAATTAAAAATGATGATTAAAATCGGATAAATAAAAAATCTTCGGTTGCAGGCTTACCGCTTCCGAAGATTTTTGTTTATTTGATTATTCCGTAATAAAACTTTGCGCTGAATATTCTTTCAAGGCTCTGATTAAGCCGCTCCTGCGTAATTGTGCCGTTCTTCACCGCGGCAAGCACAGCGTTATAGGATTTCACAAAATTCTGCGGCATGAGCACAATGTCGCACCCTGCGTTGATTGCCATGACCGACGCCGCGCCTGTTTCGTAATAATCCGTAACGCCCTGCATTTTAAGAGAATCGGTTATAACAAGTCCGTTGAAGCCGAGCTTGTTTCTGAGATAACCTGTAACAATATCCTTGTCGAGCGCCGCACTTTTCTTGCTTCCCGTAACATTCGGCAGGGCGATATGCCCGACCATGACCGCGCTGTGGCTGAGGTCATTTTTGATATACGGAAGCCAGTCGTCGCTCATCAGCCGTTCAAGATTGTGATTATTTACGGCGAGGCTCTTGTGGCTGTCTTCTGCTGTGTCTCCGTGCCCGGGGAAGTGCTTGAATGTCGGCATAATTCCCTTTGAGCGAAGTCCCTGAGCTGCCGCGCCCGAGAGCTTCGCCGCCATGTTTGGGTCAGACGAAAACGCGCGGTTGCCGATAACGGGATTTTTCGGGTTGGAGTTTACATCCGCAACGGGAGCAAAGTCGAGATTGAAGCCGTATTTTTTTAGATAGCCGCCGATTGTCGCGCCCATATTGTATGCGTCGCTTTCCCTGCCTGATGCACCTACCGCCGCCGCGCTTTTATACTGTGGCAGACCGAAGTTTTTGTTTCGCCCGAGCCTTGCGACTGTGCCGCCCTCCTCATCAACAGCGATGAAAAGCGGAATCTCCGCCGCGCTCTGTAAATCACGGTTGAACGCGGTTATCTGATTCGGGGTAACAACATTCTGCGCGAACATTACAACTCCGCCGATGTGGTATTTTTTTACCGCCGCTTTTATATCCTCATTCGCCTTTGTAACGGCGTTTTTGCCCGCGCCGTCGTTGAGCCCTACATAAGTGTCAACGCCCGACAGCGTTTCAGGGAACACCATGAAAAGCTGACCGACCTTTTCCTCAAGCGTCATGGAATCAATCAGCGATTTCACCGAGGAATAGTTCTTCCCGCCCGCTGTTGTCTGCGTCGGAGCGGCTGTTGTCGTTATAACTGTCGTGCTTTGTGTGGTTGTCTGCGATACTGTTGTTGTCGTCTGCGATGTTGTTTCGGTTGTTGCCGCGGTCTGCCACGTCTGTTCGGTTGATGCGGTTGTTGATGTTGTACTTTGTGCCGTTGTGCTTGCAGGCTTGATTATTGAACAGCCGCAAAGAAGCGGAATAATCATCATAAGGCACAAAACGGATTTTATATATTTCATTAAATCATTCCCGTAAATTTGAATTACAGGAATATTATATCACTTTTCTGGCGGCAAGTCCATAATTATTGACACATATTTCCCCTTGTGATATATTAAATCTACAACTGATTTTAAGGAGAATATTATGAAATTTTCACAGAAAAATTTTCTCGAAGCAGACGGAATATATCTTAAAAATGCCGACGGCGAAAAGGTAATTCTCAAAGGCACAAACTTCGGCGGCTGGCTCGTTCTTGAGGAATGGATGGGCGCGTTCACGGGCGCAGCGGCAGGACTTGACGCAATAGAGCTGCTCGAAAGCCGATTCGGCAAAGAGAAAACTAAGAAGCTCTTTGACATTTATCAGGATAATTACATCACCGAGGCTGATTTTGACAGAGCCGCAGAGCTCGGCTTTAACTGCCTGCGCCTGCCTTTCTGGTTTAAAAATGTTGAAACGGACACTCAGGGTGAATACGATTTTTCGCGTCTCGATTGGGCGGTTGAGCAGTGCGCCGAAAGAGGAATTTACGCTATAATCGACTGCCACGGTCTGCCCGGTTTTCAGAGCATCGCCCACCATTGCGGAAAAATAAACGACTGCCGACTTTATGACGAAACGCCCGAGGGTGAAAAATTCAGGCAGGAAAGCGCGGCGTTGTGGGCGGCTGTCGCGAAGCGTTACAAAAATAATCCCGCCGTTGCCGCGTACGACCTCATGAACGAGCCGATGTGCGACTTTGACGAAAAGCAGGACGACGAAGCAATGTGGAAGGTTTATGACCTGCTTTATAAAACCGTCCGTGAAATCGATCCCGACCATGTAATTATCATGGAGGCGATATGGGATTTCGACCACCTGCCCGCACCGAAAGAAAAGGACTGGGAGAATGTCATGTATGAGCTTCATCTTTATGACCCGTCAGACGAAGCATACACGGAAATAATCAGAACCGCTTTCAATAAAGGCTATGATGTGCCGATATTCGTCGGTGAGTTCAAGCCCACAACCGAGGCGGGGCACTGGGACTATATCCTCAATATGTTCAACGAAAATTATGTCAACTGGACGACGTGGACATACAAGGGGCACACGGATTTCGGCGACACGGACTGGTTCATTTACGGCAAGAGCGGCAAGGAGCATAAAGCCGACCTCAAAAATGAATCTTACGAAGCTATTGCCGGAAAGTGGGGAGCGGCGCTCAGAACGGAAAATTTTACCGTTATGGGAGATATTGCCGCACTTACAAAGAACGCAAAATAAAGAATAATGAAAAAAGCCGTGAGAACTGTATCATCCTCACGGCTTGATTTTATTTACTTTTTCTTAACGGCAGCCACCATGTGAATCCGAATGACAGGCACTTCACGGCTGTTTCGAGCGGCGAGAGATTAAATTCTTTTCCCGTTTTCCTGCCGATGATAAAATACTCCGTCAGATGCATAAGGAAAAGCGCAATCAGCGGAATCGGCTGACCTTTGACGGCGAGATAAATAAACGCCGCGTAAAGGAGAATGCAGAACGGCTGACCGATATATTTCACAAGCTTCATCATATAATCACCCCGAAAATTTCTGAGTAAATTATATCATGCTCACCTCAAATATACAATAACAAATACCGCTTTATTTAATCAAAATCATCGGGAGAAAGACCCTGCGCTTTAATCTGTTCGGCGGTAACAGGAACATCTTTTGCCGCATTATAGATTTTGTTGAAAACAGTGTCGTCAACCTTGAACAGCACCCCGGGTGCGCACAGACTTTCAATCCACACATATCCGCCATCGTACATTCTGAAGGTTATTGTCCTGAACGGCCAGCTTTCGCCCATATTGAGAATTATATGACGCTGAGTTTTTATAACATCATCGGTTATGATTTTCTCATAGCTCTCGTCTGAATCAATAACATCTGAACGGCAGATACTGTCAATCAGCTTTCCCAAATCTGCTTTATCAACGCCGTCAAGCTGTCGGTAATTCACAAGCCCTATATCCCACTCGGAATGAGGCTGATATTTTGCCGAGACGATATTGCTTTTCAGATTATACGCTTTTTCGCCGAGCAGGTCATTACCCGTGCTGATTTCAAGGTCAAAATTGCAGAACGCGTAATATTTTCCGTTCACATCGCTTTTAATGCACAGCGCGAACTCGGGAGAAAAGCCCTTTACCGTGTAAATTTCACCGCCGACATCGCACGAAAGCTCCTCCGCGTTGCGCCAGACGCCGTTTATGTCGCTGTATCCGTTTTCGTCGCCGTAGCCGTGGGTTGTGTGCCCAATGTGTTTATCGGCAAATTTTTCTTCCGTTTTGTCTCTGAACGCATAGTCGCGCCCGTCATAGCGAAGCAGCAGATAAGCCATATCACTGAAAGCTGAACGCTGATTTGCGATTTCACCGATTTCGGAGTTGACAGAGGCAGATGTTCCCGAATCATAGCTTCCCTGCGAAGCGTCCGCTTCATCGACCGTGCTGCTGATTTCGGAAATTGCTGTTTCTGCTTTGTTCTTGTTTCCGTGCGTGAGATAAAATCCCGTTCCCGCGCCTGCGGCAATGCACAGCGCAAGCACCGAGGCAATTACTTTGTTCCTGCTTTTTCGTTTATGTCTGTATTCTGTTCGGCGTTCGAGAATGCTCTGCGCCGTTTCCTCATAAGTCTTCATAAGTGAAACCCTCTCTTTCCAATTCAGCTTTTAACGATTTCTTTGCCCTGTAAAGGAGATTTTCAATCTGGCGGCTGCTTCTGCCCGTGATTTTTGCCGCTTCGGAGTTAGTGAAGCCTTCTAAATACACAAGTCTCAGCACATGAGCATAATCCGCATTGATTCTGTTAAGCGCGTTGTGAATGTGATGCTTTCTCTCAGAGTCAAGGTATGTATCCTCAAGTGGTCTGTAATCGGGGAGCCCGGCGCAGTCGTCAATGCTGACATTTTCGCGCGAGTTCTTTTTGATGTAATTCAGCGCAAGATTTCTGCCGACCGTGTAAAGATAAGTCTTGAACGAATATTTCTTTACAAAACGCGGCTTTTTTACCGCAAGGCGGAAAAATGTTTCCTCGGCAAGCTCCTCGGCGGTGCTCATATTGTGAATGAATGAATTGAGAAACATAATCAGCCCGTCGCGGTAAAGCTTCACAAGCTCCGTCAGGCTCTCGTCGTTTCCACCGAGAAAGCGGAGATAAATTTCAGCGCCGCTGTCCATTGACATTCTCCTTTCTGTAAGTCTGACTTTTAAAACAGCTGTTTCACTTATTAAACAATAAAGAATACAAAATCTCTCACATAATTTGAAAAAAGGGGCTGTCTCATTTAATGCGACAGTCCCTTAGTTTTTATTTTTCGTGATTTTTGATGTACTTTGTCCACTTGATGTATCCGTAGGTCGTGTTTGTAAAATATCCCGCCTTAAGCACGAGCAGAACCCACTGACCTGAGATAATATTTATCGCCGTTTCGAGTGCCGCGCTCAGATACCACGCTATCCACTGCTCACGGTAGCGGAAAAGTATGAACAGACCGTTGGCAATTCCCACCGCACTGCAGCACGCGTCAAGGTAGCAGACAACATTTTCCATGACGGGGTTGTCCGCAAGGATTCCGTACTCGGGGCTGATTTTGGTCAGCAGCCAGCCGACGCCGACAGTCCACACTCCGATTGCGATTACGAGCAGAGCCTCCTGCCAGCCTTTAAGCGTTCTGACCTCGGTCAGCTCCTTTTCCTCGCGGTCGGGGTGTCTGTTCCAGCTTATGAAGCTGATTATATCGCAGGGAATCCAGAAAAATATTGTCGCCGCCATCGTTGCGAAGCGGTAGGCGCAGACAATGCAGATAGCGATTTCCGTCGCCTCAACCGCAAGCGAAACAAGAAAATTCCACTTGCTCTGCTTTGAAATCAACAGCTCGCAGAGAATATTTGTGAAAATATTGAGCAGGTACAGTGCCATTATCACCCCGCCGTTTACTCCGCCTATATCCTCCTCGGGGAACAGAAAAGCGAAAATAAACGCCAGAACGATTATACATAAGAACCATATTTTTTCGTATGTTGTGAAAAATCCGAGCAGCTTTTTTATCCGTGATGTCATTCTTTGACCACCTCTTTTTCAGTTATTTTGAAGCTGAAGCCTTCACCTTTTTTATTGATGTTCATTCTGATTGTTTTGTCGCCGAAGCGGAATTTCATCTCGTTCTTTTCGCCGAGAAACTCTTTAAGGCGTTTCTTCAGCGCGCGGGATTTGAGATTATCGGTTACTATCCATTTACCCTTGCCGTCGGTGATTTCGGTAAAGCCGAAAAGCTTTTTGTTTTTAACGCCGTCGGGAGCGTATTTTGAGGTTGCAACCGCTGTAAGTCCGTTTTCTTTTACAAGCTCTTTGACGGCGGAGAGAGTTTCATCGCTGATTTTTCTGCCGCAGAGGAAGCAGAGCTTAAGGCTTTCGAGCTTTGATTTCTCAACCGTGTCGTCAAAAACAGCCGCGCCGTTCATTGAAGCGAATGAGCGGTGGGGGAGAAGCGAGCGAAGCTCAATTCTGCTCTGCGTAAGTCCGCCGTTGCCCGTTTCGCCGTGGGTGATGATGTTCATTATTTTTATCCACTCTTTGGAGAGTTTGTCCGCCTTGATTTTGGGATTGCCCATGAGCATATTTCTCCAGAGATACTTTATCCTGCCCTGTCCCCAGAATGAGTCGTCATAGCGGATAATTCCTATTTCGGGCTTGTAGTCCTGAATGTCGTAGTCTCTTTCCTTGCCGCGGTATTCGGCTGTGAATTCATTGAACGCTTTGCCGTACTCGTTTTCGTTGCCGTCGCCGTCATAAAACGCGGTCGCCGCCTCAACATAAACTCTGTTCACACCGCAGAGATATGCAAAAACAAGGTTGGCTTTCATTTCGTCCGCCGTATGACCGGGGAAGGTGAGCATGTGCCACAAATCAACGCAGTTGAAAAGGGGAGTGCCGTACTGGAGAGCCGCGCCTGCCGCAATCGCGAACTGAACATTTGAGACTGATTCTTTCTGCGATTTGAAGTTCGGGATAATGCCGTTTCTTGCGAATATATGGAAAAGCACGGGGAACGCGTGCTCACCGCACAGCATATTGATGCCGTTTGATTTTATATCCTCGGCGTACTTTTTAAGCTGAGACGAAAGCAGGTCAAACTGCTTTACAGCGTCCTTTTCTTCCGAAACAACGAACGCGGGCTTGTCTGTCTTGAATTTTGAAGCGAGAGAAAGCGACACGTTGCGGTGGATTATTATGTGCTCAAACTCGTCATACATGAAGCCGATGAAATTGTCCGCCGAAGCCATGGCCTCCTTGAACTTTTCGGGCAGAGCAACAAGGTGAGTGCCGTCGGGGCGGTTCGCCCAGTCAAAACCGTCGGCAGATACGGTGATGTCAACAAAATTCTGCCTTTCGTGGTTGATTATGCAGTCCGCGCCGAGCTCCTTGATTGCGGCGAGAACCTCTTTTACGCTTTCACATTCCTGCTCAACGGTTTTGTCGTTCTCAGGGTCATAGTGGCAGAGAATGAAATCGACACCGCCGCCGCTTTTTGCGGGGCCGTCAAAGTTCTTCTTCTTTTTGTAAAAGTCGCCTGAGCTTGTGTGGTATCCTATAAGTAACGGTTTATTGCTCATAAAATTTCCTCCAAAAAAATCTACAATGAATTGTATCATAATATGGAAATAATGACAATACCAAATTTTGACGGGAATTTTAAATATTATATAAGAAATGAGGTGAATTTTTTGTATGCACTTGTAGGGGGCATTCACGAATGCCCCGCGAAATTATGACGGCTTTTATATAGAACACATACAGTGATAAAAATTATTGCAAAGCCTCCGCATCGTCCTCACAATCATAGAGCTTTAACCGTGATACCCCGAATAAAAAAATCGGGAGTGCATTAAACACCCCCGATATAAATTTTACAGAAGAATTATATTATGCTCCTCGCACTTTTCTCTCATTTCCTCGGGCCAGATTGAAACCTGTACCTCGCCGATATGAGCCTTGCCAAGAAGCAGCATACATATTCTCGACTGACCGAGACCGCCGCCGATTGTGAGCGGTAATGTTTTGCTGAGGATTCCCTGATGATACGGGAACTGCTCCCTTTCGAGCATTCCGCGCTCAGTGAGCTGAGCGTGAAGCGCGTCCGCGTCAACTCTTATGCCCATGGAGGAAATCTCAAACGCGCAGCCTAAAACCTCGTTCCAGATAAGAATGTCGCCGTTGAGCGTCCAGTCGTCATAGTCGGGTGCTCTGCCGTCGTGCGGCTCGCCGCTTTTGAGCTTGCCGCCAATCTGCATGAGAAATACGCTCTTTTTGGCTTTGGTTATGGTGTTCTCTCTCTCTTTGGGTGTGAGGTCGGGGTACATATCCTCAAGCTGCTGACTTGTGATGAAATAAACATCGTCGCAGATTTCTGTCTTGAGCGCGGGATATTCCTCTTTGAGAATATCGCTTGTGCGCTTGAGAGCGTGGATAATCTTTCTTACCGTCTCTTTTAAATAGTCAATGTTTCTGTCAGCCTTTGTGATGACCTTTTCCCAGTCCCACTGGTCAACGAAAATTGAGTGGAGATTGTCGCAGCTGTCGTCGCGGCGGATAGCAAGCATATCAGTGTAAATTCCCTCGCTCGCTCTGTAGCCGTAGTTGTGAAGAGCCATTCTTTTCCACTTCGCGAGGGACTGCACAACCTCTGCTGTGCCCTCGATTTCGTTCATGGTGAAGTGAACCTTTCTTTCAACTCCGTTGAGGTCGTCGTTTATGCCCGAATCCTGCGTAACAATAAGCGGCGCGGTTACGCGGTCAAGGTTAAGCGTCTTGGAGAGCCTTAACTGAAATGTGTCTTTTATAAGCTTGATTGCTTTCTGAGTGTCTCTCTGAGACAGGGTGGAGGAGTATCTCTCGGGAAATACTAAGTTGCTCATAGTATTGCTCCTTATTATCTGATGTTTCCTACGGTACGGGGATAGAAGATAACGTCTCTGATGTTGCTCATGCCCGTGCAGTACATAATGATTCTCTCAAAGCCGAGACCGAATCCGCTGTGGGGAACGGAACCGTACTTTCTCAAATCGAGGTAATCGCTGTAATCGTCCTTCTTCATGCCCTTTTCGTCCATGGCCTTGATGAGCTTGTCATAGTCAGCTTCTCTTTCGCTGCCGCCGATGATTTCGCCAACGCCGGGTACAAGCAGGTCAGTTGCCGCAACGGTCTTGCCGTCGGGATTCTGCTTCATGTAGAATGACTTGATTCCCTTAGGATAGTTTATGAGGAAAACAGGCTTTTTATAAATCTGCTCTGTGATATATCTTTCGTGCTCGCTCTGGAGGTCGCAGCCCCAGTCAACAGGATACTGGAACTCAACGTCAGCCTTTTTGAGAAGCTCGATAGCGTCTGTGTAATCAACAATCGCAAAATCGTTGTTGACAACATTGAGGAGCTTTTCGGTAAGTCCCTTTTCAAAGCGGTCTTCAAAGAACTTAAGCTCAGCGGGGCATTTTTCCATGAAATCTCTGATGATGTATTTTATCATGTCCTCAGCAAGCTCAATGAGGTCGGGAAGCTCGCAGAACGCGATTTCAGGCTCAATGTGCCAGAATTCCGCAACGTGGCGGACGGTGTTGCTGTTCTCAGCTCTGAAACTCGGGCCGAATGTGTAGATTTTACCCATGGCCATGGCGGCAACCTCACCCTCAAGCTGACCTGAAACGCTCAAGCCTGCTTTCTTGCCGAAAAAGTCGTTTGCGTAGTATTCATCTGCGTTCTTGTATTCATCGGAATAGCCGATTGTTGTTACCTTGAACATCTCGCCCGCGCCCTCGCAGTCGCTGCCTGTGATGAGGGGAGTGTTGACATAAACAAAGCCTCTGTCCTGAAAATAACGGTGAATCGCCGCCGCCATAACCGAACGGACTCTGAAAACAGCGTTGAAGGTGTTTGTTCTGACTCTGATGTGAGGAATCTCGCGCAGAGTTTCGAGCTTCTGGAACTTTTTCTGTAAAGGATAGTCAGCGGGGCATTCGCCTAAAACGGTGATTTCTTTTGCGTTGATTTCAACGCCGCCGTTGTTTTCGTTGGCAACAACCGTGCCGATAACCTTGATTGCCGCGCCGAGCTTGCCAGCCTGCTCGGGCAGGTCAAAGCCGTTTGCCTTGTCGATAACTATCTGAAGATGATTGAGAGTTGTGCCGTCATTCAGCGCAAGGAAAGCAACATTTTTTGAGTTTCTCGCTGTGCGTACCCAGCCGCATACTGTGGCTTCACTGCCGATAAGCGAAGCGTTTGAAAAGATTTCGCTGATGTCTGTGTGTTTCATAAATTTTCCTCCGTATAAATAAAAATACAGTTGTCTGTCCTGAAATCAGTTTCATAGGACGAGCAACTGTAACCCGCGGTACCACCTATATTGCTCATTTAAGAGCCTCTCTTTGCGGCTTCTCATAAAGCCTGTTGATGTAACGGTCAACTCCCGGCTTGCCTACTCGCTTACGCTTTGAGCTTGCGGCTCCGAAGTGTTCTTCACGCGAATGCCTCTGCGGAGCTTCCACCGTCCTCCGCTCTCTGAAAGTGCTTTTTCACGCTACTTTTCTTCATCTGCGCCTGTCAGCCTATTATATCCTTATATATATAATTTGTCAACAAAAATTTTGATACTGTTTTAATGCTGATCTTTATTTTTCGTTCTGCGCTGAATGGCAGAGTGGGCTTTTAGTTCAACAAACCGTGATTTAGCGTGCTCCTGCACGAATGAATAATGAATAATGAAGTCGCTTCGCTGATGAATAATTGAGGGCGGGACACCCGCACCCGAATTTATGAAATCCCGCACAATCTTCAATCCTCAGCGGTAGGGGCGATTCACGAATCGCCCGTTATGAAAATTACGATAGTCTTACGGGTTATTCGTGAATGACCCCTACAAAAATGCGGATATAAATTTTAATTTGTTTAAATCTCAGCGAATATCAGATTTTGCCGTACAAAATCCATTTTCCGAAAGTCTGTCATAACCTTCAAAGCAGTACAGATTCCCGTAAGTCCAGTTGTATTCGCTTCCGTTCTGCCTGTCAAAGGTTAGGTGATATACTCGCTCGCGGCTGCCTTGTTTAACAGAAAAAACGCTTCCCCAGCCGCGGAAGCCGCCGTCGTCAAGGTCAAAGCGGAGCTTTTCGGGCTTGTCAAATTTACCGTATTCATAAACACGGTAGCTTGCTTTTTCGCCTGCGCCGTTGCCGCAGATAAAATAAATCTTCCCGTTGTGGCGGAAGAATGAGCCGCCTGTTTCTGAGCCTGCGGTGCCGCTTCCGACGCAGACAAATGAGCTGAACGGATTGTCGGACTCAAAGAAATAGTATCTGTAATGACCGTCGGGCGAAACACGGCAGACGGCAAGAAGCCACTTGTTTCTCTTTTTGTCGAATGTCAGCGCGGGGTCTTCGTCGCCGAATTTTCCGCCGAACTGAGTGCAGTCAGCACCCTCGGGCAGAGGATTTACAAGGGTTATGTCAATTACATTCCGTCCGTACCTCGGCTCGCCGTCAAAGCAGGCGTGCCCTAAAATATGACCGTGCGAAAATGAACACATCCACAGAAGCCACTTTTGCACTCGGCGGTCAAAAACAAGGCAGGAGGCGACATCGTTTTCCCACTGTCCGTCGCCCGCGTCAAAGAAAATCACGCCAGTCAGCTCAAACTCAGTCGTGCCGGGAACCCACGCAAGCACGCCCTGACAGCCGCCCTGCTGAAATCTGAGAGAGGTCGTCAGAAAAACTCTGCCGTTTTCAAAAATTACATCGCCGTTTTCATAGCAGACAGGTCTTATATCTGCCTGCGCAATTCCGCTGTCGGCATAAATCTCGGCACCCGAGCATGCAACGCTGCCCGAGAAATAAATCCCCGTTGAGGTCGATGTAAAAAAGCTCTCGTAAGAGGACGCCGAAAATTCATCGGCAAAAAATGTGTGTATGAATTCGGGTGAGCTTTTCGTATTCAGATAAACATCAAAATATCCCTTTCTCACAAGCACCGAAAAGCGCGTGCCGCTGACAAATTCACCGTCTAGCGCGATCCTTTCTTTGTTTTCTCCACATTCAAAATTCACGGAAAATCCGTTGGAATTATCAAGCGTGATTTTAACTTCTGTTCCCTCGTGCCTGAATACAAATCCGCATTCGCCGTCAAGGTTGATTATTGTAATTTCATTTGTCGCGGACGGGTAAAGCGGAGCAATATAACGGCACAGAGAGCCGCCCGAAAAGTAATATTCGCCGCCCTGCACTTTTTCGGAAATTTCGCCCGAGGAAAACATAACGGGATATTTATTAGCGCGTTCCGTTTCGGTAATATCTCTCGAAAACTCCGCCGCGGCAAGTTTTAACTTTAAATTTTTGTAAAGGCAAAGCGAAAACTTCCTTTTAAAAAGCATATCTTCAAGTTTCATTTTGAAATCCTCCGTATAAGCAAAAGCCTCACTCTCTCCGTTTGCAGAGAGAATGAGGCAGTTTAAGTTTAATTATGTCTGCTGACGGTTGAATTAAAACTCGTCGTCATCGTTCTTCTTTTTGTTTGCGATGATGATTGCCGCAACGGAAGCCGCTACAAGTGCGCCTGCGCCGCCTGCGATGCCTGCGATAGCTTTCTTGTTTATATCCTTGCCTTCGCTTTCATCTTCGGTTTCAGCTCCGTCAGCGTCTTCGTCCTCGTCGCCTGAGTACCAGTCGTCATCGTCAAAGGTCTCGTCGTCGAATACATCTTCGTCCTCGGGGAGAGTGGTTTCTTCCTCAAGGGTGGTTTCTTCATCAAGCTCTATTGTGGAAACTGTTGCTGATGTTGTTGTGGTCTTGCCATTCTTAAGTGTTGTGGACTTCTGATTTGCTTTTGTTGTAACTCTTGCAGTAGTCTTGGAGTTTACTTTTGTTGTAGCCTTTGTTGTAGCCTTGGTAGTAGCTTTAGTAGTTGCTTTTGTTGTAGCCTTGGTTGTGGCTTTTGTTGTTGACTTTGTTGTTGAGGGCTTCTCTGTGGGCTTTGTCTTTGAACCTGATACGCCGCCGCTTACGCTTGCGCCTACTTCTCTGTTGCCGCCGTTCTCTGTAACTGTGCAGCTTGACGCTGAGCCTGAGATGCTGTAGCTGCCTTCTTCGGGAAGCTTGAATGTTGCGGTGATAACATTGCCGCCTGTGTAGCCGTCAATTGATGCCATGGAAACCTTGCCGTTTGCCTTGTTGCCGTAGCCGCCTGATGCTGAGATTGACTCACAGGTAACGCCTGAGGTGTTGAACTGGAAGTCCAAAGCGTTGAAGCTGCCGCCTGTAACATTAACCGCAACGGTAACTGTGTCGTCTGTTCTGCCTGTTTCTGTTATGTTCAGTGTGGGTGTGCCTGCCGCGTCCGCATAGATAACATAAGCGGATGCTACGCTCATGACCATAATAAGGCTGAGCACGAAAGCGATTATTTTAGCTGTTTTTTTCATTTTTATTTTCTCCTTATTTTTTTCTGCGGATAGTATCCGATTAAAGATTGCCTATATAATAGCAGATAATAACGAGAAAATCAACAGTTATTTTGTGTTATTTACAGTTTGTTAAAATCTGCAAGGCTATTTATAGGCAAATAATCATTGACAGAGCCCCTGTGTTTGTGTATAATATGAATGATTATAAGTTTGGCAGGTGCAGACGGATGAAGAATTTTCTGAAGGTCATTGCAGTTGTTTTATGCATTGCGGTTGTTGTTCCGATGTACGCTTTCGGCTGGGAAAATGTGCTGACGGTCGTTTCTCCCCCGACGAGGTCAACCTTTTATGAGGGGCTTGACTGGGTAATGAGCGTATCTCAGAAGCCTGAACCCTACGGCGACTTGCCGCTGGACGGACTTGTTCTCGACTATGACGGCGAGGAAATAGTGTATGAAAAGCAGCCGCGCTGGGGTCCCAACATTTTCTGCTACTCAGTAAGCGACAAATGGGTTGTGGGCGAAAATGACGTTTATTATGTTCCTGATGAATACGATGATTTCTGTGCTGGCGGAAAGGTAACATTCTGCAGAATAAAGAGCGTCAGCGTTGCTCAGCTCCCGTATGATACCACTTATATAAGAGGCGTTGACTGGGACTACGGCGAGGACGGCGAAATCGTTTTCAGAGATAAAAAAATGAAACTTGACGGCATTAAGCTCAAGGTTGTATGTACTGACAATTACACCTATTATGCTGAGGTGAAAGACGGCGTTCAGTGGGCGATGGCAAATGACGGATATTATACATTCCATGTCGGACGCAATCAGATATGCGCATTCTTTGCGGGTATTGAAACAGAGCCGTTTGACATTGATGTTGAGCTTGAAAGCATTGACGAAGTGAAGCTGAACCACGCGCAGAGCAAGGTGCAATATACATACGGCGACGAGTGGAGATATGTCAGAGATAAAATTGACGCTGACTATGATTTGTCGGGCCTGAGTGTTACGGCAACATACAACAACGGAACTCAGCAGGTTTTCAGCTATGACGAATATCCCGAAAGATTTTCAATCCCCGAAGATCAGAGATTTTTGCCCGGAAGCAACAGATTTACCGTTATGTTTGATTCGGAATATCCCGTTCTCGTCAGCACATTCCTTTATCGCTACGGTGATTTGGATTTTGACGGTGCGGTTAATTCAACCGACGCTTTGCTTATTCTTCAATATGCTGTCGGCTCTGTTCAGTTCACCGATGCTCAGCTTGCGTACGCAGATGTAAACGACGACGGCAGAGTGAACTCGGCAGATGCGTTGCAGATTCTCAACAAAAGTGTCGGACTGATAAAATTGTTTGACGCAGAAATATAAAAACCGGAGGAAATAAACAATGAAATATTTAAAAAACACATTATGTATTATGCTTGCGGCTGTTATTGCTTTCTCAGCACTGGGAATGTCTGTAATGGCAGCGGAAGAGACGCTTCCCGAGAACGCTACATACGTAAGCGGCGACGCTGACGGAAACGGCATTGTCAACTCGGCAGACGCTCTCACAATTCTCAATTATGTAATCGGCAATGTTGATATTCCCGATGTTGTAAGACGCACAGCGGCAGACGTAAACGCTGACGGCAAAATCAACTCAACCGACTCTCTTTACATCCTTAACTTCAAGGTTGGCAACTTAACGGCGAGCGACCCCATAAAGGGTGCTTTCCCCCGTGAGAACTACAAAATCAAAAAGCTTGCGGGCAACATGATGATTGACGAATACACAGGCTGCGTTATCGACGCAAAGGGCGTTGGTCTTGTAGGTTACGCTTACGATATGAACGCGGGCGTTTTCTATGCGACAGGCGAAGGCTTCCAGCGTGAGTTCGGTTATGCTGAGATTTATGACCGCGTTGCTGTTGTCGGCACAATGCCTCTTGACACAACAAGAGTTTTCTTCAACTATGAAGGCAAGGACTGGATGGTTCAGTTCTGGAAGGGCTTCTACGGTCTTGTATTTGCAGGCTGCGAAATCGGTATCTACAACCGTCCCGAGGGCATGAGCGATGAGCTTACTGCTTACAATGTTGTTACTCTTGATTATTATCAGGACTTCACAATTGAGTATTTCTACAACAACTCTGATAAATCCACACTGTTCCACAAGGCTGAGCCTGATTTCACAAGAAGCACAAGAACATGGTGGTTCACAGCGTTCGAGCCTTCAATCAACGTTTCACCCGCAACAAACGTTCCGAAGATGAAGTTCAAGTGCACAATGACATTCAATGACCTTGGCCTTATGAAAGCATTTGTCGGCGGCATGAAGAATGTTGACAACATCTTCGCAAACTACACAGGTAAGGCAAGAAGCTTCTATTTCGTAGAAGGTCAGAACCTGAGAGTTGACGAGTCAAAGAAACAGGTATGGTTCGAGTGGCAGTAATCTGATTATTTTAACGGGCTGTGCATTTAGCGCAGACCGAAAAGTAAAAAACTAAAATGTAATAAAAGATGGTTCTGAATGGGTGAAAAGCTCTTCAAAACCATCTTTTTGTGTTTATATTTGATGAACAATTAAATATATTTTACTTTTCTAAGCGTTTTTTCGCCCTCTTGCAGTATCGCATACAGCTTCGGGACGAAGAAAACGCTTTCTGCATCTAAATGCGACAGCCCGTTATTTTTGTTTTTGCCTTATTTTCTGTTGACAAATAATAACTGAACAACTATAATGATAGTCGTATTGATATATACTCTAAAGGAGAGGTAATAATGATTGATTTAAAATTTTTAAGAGAGAACCCTGAAATTGTAAAACAGAACATTAAAAATAAATTTCAGGACAGCAAGCTTCCCCTTGTTGACGAAGTAATTGAGCTGGATAAGCAGAGCAGAGCCGTTAAGGGCGAGGCTGACTCACTCAGAGCGGGCAGAAACAAAATCTCAAAGCAGATCGGTGCTCTCATGGCTCAGGGCAAAAAGGAAGAGGCTGAAGAGGTTAAGGCTCAGGTTACAAGAAACGCTCAGCGTCTTGCCGAGCTCGAGGCTCTCGAGGCTGACTATAACGAAAAAATCACAAAGATTATGATGACAATCCCCAACATCATCGACCCGTCAGTTCCCATCGGTAAGGACGACAGCGAAAATGTTGAGGTTGAGAAGTTCGGCGAGCCCGTAGTTCCCGATTTTGAGATTCCCTACCACACCGAGATTATGGAAAGCTTCAACGGCATCGACCTTGACTCCGCGAGAGATGTTGCGGGCAACGGCTTCTATTATCTTATGGGCGACATCGCAAGACTTCACTCAGCGGTTATCTCTTACGCGAGAGATTTCATGATTGACAGAGGCTTTACATACTGCGTTCCTCCCTTCATGATCAGAAGCAACGTTGTTACAGGCGTTATGAGCTTTGCCGAAATGGACGCTATGATGTATAAGATTGAGGGCGAGGACCTTTACCTTATCGGCACAAGCGAACATTCAATGATAGGCAAATTTATTGATAAAATTCTCCCTGAAGAATCTCTTCCCCAGACTCTTACAAGCTATTCACCCTGCTTCCGCAAGGAAAAGGGCGCACACGGCATTGAGGAGCGCGGCGTTTACAGAATTCATCAGTTTGAGAAGCAGGAAATGATAGTAGTCTGCAAGCCCGAGGACAGCAAAATGTGGTTCGACAAGCTCTGGCAGAATACTGTTGACCTTTTCCGTTCACTTGATATTCCCGTCAGAACTCTTGAGTGCTGCTCAGGCGACCTTGCAGATCTCAAGGTTAAGAGCGTTGACGTTGAGGCATGGTCTCCCCGTCAGGAGAAGTATTTTGAGGTCGGCAGCTGCTCCAACCTCGGCGACGCTCAGGCAAGAAGACTTAAAATCCGCGTAAACGGCAAAGACGGCAAATATCTTGCTCACACACTTAACAATACGGTTGTTGCTCCCCCCAGAATGCTCATCGCTTTCCTCGAAAACAATCTTAATGAGGACGGCAGCGTAAGCATTCCCGAGGCTCTCAGACCTTATATGGGCGGCAAGACTGTTATTGAGAAGAAATAAAATAAACGAGGTAAAAATTTAATGAGTACAGCAATCCCCTGCACGGTTATGCTCCCGAGAGCCGAAACTCCCGAAAGTGTAGGCGTGGATTCTAAGGTAATCGCGGAATATGTTGAGAATATCGAAAAGAGAAAATGGCGCTTTGACAGCCTTATGATTTTCAGACACGGCAAGGTTGCCGCTGAATATTACTGGAGGCCTTATACAACCGCCACTCCTCACGATATGTTCTCATTCAGCAAAACGGTTACCGCAACGGCAGTCGGCTTCGCAATTGACGAGGGACTTCTCTCCCTTGACACAAAGGTTTATGATTTCTTCCCCGAGAAATACGCAAAGCTTTCCCCGAAGCAGAAAGCGCGCGCGGACAAGCAGACGATTCATTCGCTTCTTTCCATGCGTTCGGGCAAGAACATCAGCCTTTTCAGCAACAAGGAAACAATGGACTGGACAGATATGTATATGGATACAAAGTTCAGCTCCGACCCCGACACAAAATGGGGCTACATCAGCGAAAACATCTATATGCTCGCTAAAATCGTTTCTATCGTATCAGGTCAGACGGTTACCGAGTTCCTTACTCCCAGACTTTATGAGCCCCTTGAAATGGGCGTTCCGAGCTGGGAGGGCGACCATAACGGAATTGAAGCAGGCGGCTGGGGAATACAGATGACCACCGAGCAGATGGCAAAGTTCAACCTTGTCTATCTTCAGGACGGTATGTATAACGGCAAGCAGGTTCTCCCGAGGTCATGGCTCGATGTCTGCCAGAAGCCCCATATTGCTAAAGTTCCCTGCATTATTCACGACGGTACAAGCTACGGCTATCAGATGTGGCTCAACAACAACCCGAAGTATGTCAGATTCGACGGACTTTTCGGTCAGATTTCAGTTATTCTTCCCGAATATGACGCTTTCGTTATGTTCAACGCATCTGACCCCCGCGAGTATGAATACATAAAGGATATTTTCAACTACTTCCCCCGCGGATTTGTTGACGATATTCCCGAAAAGTCAGCGGAAGAAATCGCGGCGTTCAAAGCGCAGTCAATCCGCAAGTGCTATGACTGGGCGCCTGCAACACCCAGAAACAAAGAGATGGAAAAGCGTATCGACGGCAAAAAGTTCTGCTTCAAGCCCAGAGACAACGCAAGTATTCTCGGTGCGGTAACATTCTTTAACTGGAGCAAGCACCCCGGCAAGATGGAGTACTGCAAATTCGACTTCAAATCTGAGAAGCCGAAGTTTATATGGAAAGAGAAGAACAGCCCCGAAAATTCAATTGATGTTGATTTCGACGGCGACTTTGCGATTTCAGAAGCAACCCTTGCGGATATTAAATTCAACATGGCCGCACAGGGCAACTGGGACGGCGACAAGCTTAAGCTCAACATCCGCCCCCTCGGCAGAACTCAGAGACGCGTAATAACCTTTAAGTTCACTGAGAACGGCGTAAAGCTTAACACAAAAGCTGCTCCCAATATCGGTGAGATGCTTGTTTTCTATGCCTTCTTCAGCGGAATCAGAATTCCCGCAGGCTTAAAGAAATTCATCGAAACCGTTGCGGCGAAAATCGCCAACGAGGTATGGATTGACCCGAATCTCAGAGGCAAAATCGAGAAATAAACAAAAAATCATTTCTGTTCAGAGTCGGACATTGTGCCCGACTCTGTTTTTTATTCTAAAAGGCAAAAAAGCAGAGCCAAATCTGATTTTATTCATAAATTACGCAGAAAAACTGTGAAATATTTATAAAAATATCCTTGAAATGCCGCAAAAACTATGATAATATACTAAACAGGAGATGGTAATATGGTATGTTGGATATGTTTGGTCTTCGGCATTATCTGCACGTGCGTATTTATTTACAAAAGAGAAGCAAATTCAAGTCATTTTGCGCTTTTGTTAAAAACATCGTCGAGTATGCTGTTCATTATGACGGCTATTTTTGCTGTTTACTATAATAAGGGCGATATGCGCTACGGTCTGCTCATCGCGCTCGGTCTTGTTTTCAGTATGCTGGGCGATATATGGCTCGACCTTAAATGGATTTACCCGAGGGATATAAGATATTACCTTTACGGCGGCTTCGTTTTCTTTATGCTCGGTCATACCTGCTACACCTCCGCTCTCGGTCTTTCCAACGGAATGAAGCTCACGGAATTCCTCCCGTGTCTGATTGCTCCGCTCCTCGTCTCCCTCGGCTCTCAGCTTGCGGCGAAGCCGATGAAGCTCGATTTCACAGGCTATAAATTCATCGTTTCACTTTACACATTTTTCCTTGTAATGACGCTGAGCGTTTCAACAATTCTCGCTGTTAAGACTGGAGCAACCTCGCAGATAATGATGGCTGTCGGCGCGTTTCTGTTCTTCCTGTCGGATTTAATTCTCAGCAACACATATTTCGGCGTCGATAAGGTGTCGAAGCCCTACATAGCCTCGAATCACGCGCTTTATTACGCGGGGCAGTTCTTAATAGCCATGTCGGTATTTTTCTTTGAGTAATATTTGTGTAGCGAAAAGTAAAACTGAATATGAAATAAAAGATAGTTCTGAATTAGCATTGTGCTTTTCAAAACTATCTTTTTTATGTTGATTTTTCAATCTGTATTTGTTATAATTAAAAATGATATGCTGAAGTATTATAATCTGTCAGGAGGTATTGTTATGAAAAAAATATTCAGCCTGTTTTTATGCGCCGCGGCGATATTCACTTTCACATTCGGAGCATATGCAAAGTTCACATTTTACGGCGATGTTACCTGCGATAAAAAAATCAACTCATCAGACGCTCTTGCTGTTCTTATGACAAGCGTAGGGCTTAAAACTCTTGATGCCGACGCCAAACGAGCCGCCGATGTTGACGGCAACGGCAAGGTCAACTCATCTGACGCGCTTCTTATTCTTAATTTCAGCATCGGTGCGATTTACGAATTCCCTGCTGAGGCTGACGCGGGCAACCCCGACAGAGACCACGATGTTTTTTAAAACGAAAAAACGCATTTAAAGGAATATTTTGTAAAATTGCTTGATTTAGAAAAAATAAATGATATAATATCAAAATAGTTTGGAAAATAAAACTGAAAGAAACGGTGAGGAAATGGATGACAACAGAGACACGCAATATGCCCGCGAGCTTGCGACGCTTGTAAGGGCAGAAACAATCTCGGCTTTCGGTCAGACGGATCTGACAAAATTTTACTCTTTCTGCGAAATGCTTAAAGAGATGTTCCCCAACATTTTTTCCGTCTGCGAATTTGAAGATTTCAACGGCAGCTTTCTTATGAAATGGAAAGGAAAAACGGATAAAAAACCGATTCTTCTTATGAACCATTATGATGTTGTTGAAGCCCCGGGCAAATGGAAATATTCTCCCTTTGAGGCTGAAATGCACGACGGCAAGCTGTGGGGCAGAGGAGTTCTCGACAATAAGGGCGGTCTTTACTGCATGCTCAAGGCGGCGGACGAGCTCGCAAAGGACGGCTTCGTTCCCGAGTGCGATGTTTATTTTGAATCTGCCTGCACAGAGGAAATCGACGGCAGCGGCTGTGATACAATCTCTCAGACGCTCAAGGACAGAGACCTTACATTTGACCTTATCCTCGATGAGGGCGGCATGATAGTCTCTGAGCCTATCGGCGGCGCGAAAGGGCTTTTTGCGATGATAGGCGTCGGCGAAAAGGGCACGGCGGATCTTAAATTTATTGCCCGTTCAAAGGGCGGCCACGCTTCCACACCCGGTAAAAATACACCGCTTATCAGATTGGGCAAATTCATGCTTGAATGTGAAAAGACCGATATTTTCAAGGTCGAAATTCCCGATGTTATTGCGGAAATGTTCAAAAGCATAGCACCGTCAATGTCGGGCGTTCTCAAACACGTTCTGAGCAAGCCCGAGGCATACAAACCGCTCCTTAAAAAGGTTATCCCGTCTGTTTCAGATACTGCGGGCGCAATGCTCAAAACCACACTTGCGTTCACAATGGCGCAGGGCTCCGAGGGTACAAATGTTATGCCGCAGGAGGCGTGGGTTGTTGGCAACATGAGATTTTCACATCATCAGGGTCAGAAAGAGAGCTTCAGAGTTATCACGGAGCTTGCGAAAAAATATGACCTTGAAACTGAAATCCTCGACCCGGGCTTTGAATCCCCGATTTCAGACTATAAGAGCGAGGCATTCAAGAAGGTCTGCGATGCTGTCGATGAAATTTTCCCCGGTGTGAGATCAGTTCCGTTCATCACCAACAGCGCGAGCGACAACCGCTACATGAGCAGAGTCAGCAATAACTGCTTCCGCTTCACGCCGTTTGTTATTGACGACGAGCAGCTCGAAAGCATTCACGGACTTAACGAGAATGTTGATATAAAATGCTTCGGCAAAGCAGTTGATTTCTACAAATACCTGATAAAATCGTTTTAAGGAGAATATAAAATGGGCACACAGCAGATAAATGAAACACTTAATTCATTCAGAAAGCTCGACGAGCATACATATCTTATGAATTTCACCGCGGACTACGGTCTTGACGCGCTTCTTGAAAAGGGCGTTAACAATGTCGGCGCGCTTCTTAAATTCGTTCAGAATCATTTTCATCTTCAGAAAAAGACTCTCACCATGGATAAGGGCGGTTATGCCTGCACAACCTTTAATGTTTTCAACAAAGAAGGTCAGCACCTCCTCGCGAGAAACTTTGACTACAAGGACGCTGAAAATGTTGTTGTATGGTCAGCTCCCGAGAACGGCTACAAAAGCGTTGCCGTTACCGATGTAAACATCATGCTTTACGGCAGAGAGCATCAGAATCCCACCAAAACAGAGAATCACAGCCGTTTCCTTGCCGCTCCCTACTGCTGCATGGACGGTATCAACGAAAAAGGCCTTGCGATTGCCGTTCTTGAGCTCAAGGACAAGGCGACAAATCAGCAGAGAGGCAAAAAGGGCATAATCACCACAGCCGCCATAAGAGCCGTGCTTGACAAGTGCGAAAACATCGACGAGGTTATTGAATTCTTTGAGAATCACGATATGCACGACTCACTTTTCTGCAACTATCATTATCATGTTGCGGACGCGAGCGGCAGAAGTGTAATTATCGAATATGTTAAAAATGAAATGAATCTGATTTATCCCGAGGATAAGAATCAGTACGCAATGAACTTCTACCTCACCAAGGGTGTCTATAATGCCAAGGATTTCGGCTTTGAACGCCGCGACAAGGTTCTCGACGCGTTCAAGAAGAACGGCGGAATCATGGAAGAGGGCGAAGCCATGAAACTGCTTGAAAGATGTAAGCTCTATTACAAGCATAAGCGCGGCTACATGATAACCTCCCTCTGGTCAGCGGTTTATAACTGCAACGAAAAAACAATGCTCTACTGCGGCGGCATGGATTACAGCGTCAAGTATAAATTCAGCCCCTTAAAGCCCGGTGTTGCAGAGAGAGTTGAATAAAAGAGGCGTTTTCAATGCTTAAAATGAGAAAAGGATGCAAGGTGCCTTTCCCTGAAAAGCTTGAGGAAGGGTATGAAATCGTCGATAATCAGATTATTGCAAATGTTTCTGCTGATAAGATTGAAGATGTAATGGCTCACTTTATTTGTGAGCATGAAGAGCCGATGTTCTTTATTTTAGAGCTTCCCTCAAAGCTTGATGATGAAACAGAGGTAAGCCCCGGCGTTGTATCGGCACTTCACAATGATGTGTTTTATATCGACGGCTGTTCAGTTGAGGAAGCTCTGACTGTTTTAAACCGAATCGGAGAGCTTGCGATAAATGACGGCTTTTGCGTGTTCGGCTTCGGCGGTCATGAATCTCATGACGAGATAGTATTCGGAAAGTATAATGTTACAACGATTTTCAGCGAAAGCATCTCTGATTTTGACGGCTTTTTTGAAGCGCACGATATACCGAAAACAGACAATCTGATTCTGGCATGGGATACCTTTTCAGCGGATGCTCCGGGAGAATGTGAAAAGGTTGAAACAAACGGTCGGGATGTCTATTCAATTGTCGATCAGCTTGCCGAATGGGGTATCTATAAAGCGGAACAGCGCGAAGCTGACTAAAGAACTGTTTTACAAAAAAATATCGCAGTGCTGACAAACGGCACTGCGTTTTTTTATTCAAGTCCTGCAAAGAATTCATCATAAGAGCAGTTGTAGTATTTTTTCAGCTCAATTATCACGCTTGCGCGGATATTCAGTTCACCCGCTTCATATTTGGCGTAGGTGGTTCTGCCTATATCACAGCCCCGCCTTTGAAGCTCGGCGCACAGCTTTTCCTGCGATATGCCGTTGTCGTTCCTCAGTCGTCTGAGATTATCTCCCATATTTTTATCGCGTCTTATTTTCTGCTCCATAAAATTTCCTCCGTACAGGTTGCAACTGAGTCTATTTTATGGTATTATTGGTGAAAATATTGTCCGCGATACTGGTCAAAAAATCTTTCGGGAGGTATAAAAAATGGGATTTGCAGAAAATTTCAGAAAAGCGCGTCTTGCCGCAGGTATGACACAACAGCAGATTGCAGAAAAACTTGATTTGGACCGTTCATCTGTTGCTAAATATGAAAAAGGGGAGAGCACTCCAAATCTAAAAAACCTGCCCGAAATCTGCAAGGCTCTTAACATATCAATAGATGAATTACTGAAAGATATAATGCAGTGCTGACAAACGGCACTGCATTTTTTTATTGCTTTTGCTTATTGAAATGAACGGCGTTTTATTGTATCATATATAAAAACATACGGAGGGGATTTTATGATTAAAATCATTATTTCACTTTTCACAACAGTAATCATGCTTTTCGGCAACCTTTTCGGTCTCACAGGCTACAAGGGCACCGACAACAAGGATTACAGAGAGTACAAAAATGTTATTCTCATGATTGCCGACGGCAACGGCGCAAACACAATCGCCGCCACAAAGAAGCTCAGAAATACGAGCCTTGCCATGGACAATATGCCCGTTAAGTGCGAGTCCGAGACGAGAAGCCTTACCGACGAGGTAACCGACAGCGCGGCAGGCGGCACGGCTCTTGCAACAGGCATCAGAACTTACAACGGAGCTATCGGCGTTTACATCTTTGACCCCATAGGCAGCTTTTACAATGTTCCCAAAAATCTCTGCGAGCTTGCCATTGAAAACGACAAATCCGCAGGCGTTGTAACAACCGACTCTACAAGCGGCGCAACTCCCGCTTCATTCTCGGCTCACGCTCCCGACAGAGGAAACGAAAAGAACATTTCAAAGGATCAGATGCGCTCTGACTTAACTCTTATCTGGGGTGCGGAAAGCGAAAGCGTAACTCCCGAGTTCTGCGCGAAGAAAGGCTTTGAATACATCACCACCGAGGCAGAGATGGACGCTATCCAGCCCGGTACACGCTCATTCGGTCAGTTCAGCTTTGACGATTTCAAGCATGTTGATAAATCAAACGGCACTCCCTACATTGCCGACATGACAGAAAAAGCGATCGAAATTCTCAGCGCTGACGAGGACGGCTTCTTCCTTATGGTTGAGGGCGCACAGGTTGATAAATTCTCTCACAGCAACGATATTGAGGGTGCGTCAGCTCAGCTCGTTGAGTTCAGCAAGGCTGTTCAGGCGGCTCTTGATTTTGCGACGAAAGACGGCAACACTCTCGTTGTTGTTACCGCTGACCACGAAACAGGCGGCATCACTCTTGACGAGTCAACAGGCGAATATTACTACACCAAGACAGGTCATACAGGCGTAAATGTTCCCTGCTTTGTTTCCGCTGAGGACGCGGGCTTTGTTTCCGGCGAAGCATACAAGAACTGCGAAATAAGCACACAGATTGCCCGCGTAATGGGCTGCGACAACTGGGCTTTCCCCGCACTCAGATTCAGAAACGCTTTTTAATTTCGGGGCAGCACGGATATAGTTTTTAATCCGTGAGGACGATGCGGAAGCTTTGTTATACATTAAAAAATACGGACACCTCATTTGAGATGTCCGTATTTTTGCTTTTTTAATCCTTGTCTTCAAAATATCCCTTGTGAACAGCGTCGATAATATACGGAAGCTGGTCAAAGGCGATAACGCCGATGGGCTCAAGGAAACCGGGGAAGAATGTGTCAACATCAAGTGCAAGGTTTTCCGCCATCGCGCTCATGGGCTGTTGACTGCTCGGCTTGAAAAGAACCGTCTTTCCGTCCTCGTCAAAGATGAACTCAATCGTTCTGCGGCATACAGATTCAATCGGGCGCATGTTTATCTGCAAGGTATTTTCGCTTGTCCACGCCGCTGTGCTGTAAGCCGTGAAGTTCATGTTCGCAAGGCGGATTCTCGATGTTCTGAAATTGCCGTCCATGCCGCAGGTTATCATGTTGTGCTCAAAGCCCTCGTCCCATGTCATTGTGCAGATGTCTTTTTCAAAATGGAACTTTACATTGTTGATGTTGCCTGCTTTTTCGACGGACATATAAACCGTCGGAAGCGGAAGCATGCTCACGGGGAAGCCTGCCGCGGAAAGGATAATATTCTTTCTGAATTTTATGTTTCTGCCCTCAATTGTTTCTTCAAGGGGGCTGTGCTCCTCTTCAAAAATTATGTCTCCGAGAGGTGCAAGACCTATTTCGTGGTCGGCTTTAGGCTCGCTGTCGGGCTCAATGAAAATGTCCTTGACATGACGCCACAGGCAGTCGCGCGTTTTCTGCTCATCGATTTCGCCGCCTGTCAAGATGATAGAAGCGTCTCTGTCCTTGAAAATAAAACCGAACTGTGAGAACATGCCGTCCATTCTGTAAGCAGGTGCGCCCGCGCAGTGCCATACGCAGTAGCCGTAGCCTGCCTGGCTGTCGGGCAGCTTGTTCGCCGAGGAATTGTCTGCGTGCCTGCGCAGAGTCTGACGAACCCACTCAGCAGGGATAACCTGTTTGCCGTTGAATTTGCCGCCGTGCTGATAACAGCTTACGAATTTCGCGAGGTCCTCTGTTTTGATAAACAGACCCCAGCCGCCTGCCTCAATGCCCGAGGGTGAAAGCTCCCAGTCGGGAATTTCAATGCCCAGCGGCTCAAAGAGACGGGGAGTAAGGTAGGAAACAACGCATCTGCCTGTTAAGCGGTGAATAACGGAGCAGAGCATATACTGATTTTCGCTTATGTACTGCCAGTGTCCGTCGCAGGGAGTAAATCCCCACGGAGACTCAAAAAACTGCTTTTCCCAGTCGGGAGTGGTTTTGTCAGCCATAACGCTGATGTTTTTGCCCGACTGCATTGTGAGCAGAGAATGAATTGTCAGCTTGTCAAGATTTTCATCGGGCTTTTCGGGTTTGAATTCGGGGAAAATGTCAATCAGCTTCGTATCGACAGTAAGAAGTCCCTCTTCAACAGCAAAGCCGATTGCCGCCGAGGTAAATGTTTTGCTGACCGAATACATCGCGTGGGGAATTTCGGGCGCGTAGGGCGATGCCCATGACTCAAATGCCACCTCCTCACCGCTGAGAACCATGATGCTGTGAACTTCAACATCAGTCTGCTTAAAGTCATCAATCAGAGCTTCTATCGCTTTTGAGGAAACGCCGACTTCTTCGGGATATGACGCTCTCTTGATTGATATTTTTTTCTCGATTTCCGTTGCCATTCATATCACTCCTGTGTGTATTTTTCGGCATCACCGCATACCCGAATCATGCGGTGCCGCCGTTATTTTTCTTTGCGTTTTATAAAGAATACCTGTGCCGCGACAACAGCCGCAAGACAAAGAACAGCGGCGATTACCCTGCCCGGCGTGATTTTAAGAGCCGCCTCTGAAATGCTCGTTCCCTGCGCCACATCAAGCTCGTTGCAGAGTCCGCGGAGCTTTGTGTATGCCTGGGTGAGCTGAGCCTTTGACGCGTTGCCTCCCGAAAGAGAAAGAGCATTGTTATATGCTGTCTTAAAGCTTTCATAAATGTTCTGAGGATAATCCTTGCTGTCATATTCGGCGCATTTTGCGACAAGCTCTGCAAGCGCCGCGCGCGCTTCTTCTGTCTGCCTGATATATTCGTTGAGCTGAGCGGGGTAATTTGTTTCAATGATTGAATATCCGTGAGAAATTACATCGTCCCAGCCGATGTAATTATCCTCGCGCTTTGCGTTCCAACCGTCCGTCATTGAAAAAACGCCTTTGATCATGCTCGATTGCATTTTATTTTCAACATTTTTATAAAAAATCACGCCGTACTGATTTTTAGTTCCGAGCTGAACCATCGAAAGTCCCGAACTCTTTGCGGCTTTGATTGTCGAATTCACGCTGAAAATGATGTTTCCGTCATATTTCAGAATGAAGGCCGGAACAATTTCTTTGGCGGAAAGAGCGGCTTTGACATCTTTCGCTTTTCCGTCAATTCTGAAAATAATCTGAGGATAAGCACCTGCAGTGTCAATTATATTATAAACCGCGTCAAGGTCTGATAGCGCAAAGTCAAGAATAAGCGTCTGCCCGAATGTCTCATTCAGAACTTTGGCAAGCGAAGGGACCTTTTCTTTGGTTTTTTCATTGTGAAGTCCGCCGTTGCGGTTGCGCAGATAAAATTCCTTGATTTCTTCATAGGTAAGTTCGCTTACCTTGCCTTTGACCGCATTTCCGTTTTCATCAACGCAGGTACGGTCAACCGTTTTGTCCTCCATGAGCACGGGAACGCCGTCAGCCGTAACCTTAACATCAACCGAAACATAATCGCATTTACACTTTTTGATGGCTTTTACGGAGTTTTCGGGCGCGTTCTGCCAGTCGCCCTTGTTGGCACAGACGAGAATTTTTGCCGTGTTATCGTTCTGGAGCGAAGAATCATTTTCTGCTTTAGCAGCAAAAGCCGCAAGGCAGCACGACGACATTATAAGAACCACGCACATAATCACGGAAAGTATTTTTTTCACGGGGTTTACCTCACTATAAAAAATTTTTTAAAAACAGGCAAACAAATGTTTGCATTTGCCGAACATTTGTGCTATAATAAATAAAAAAGCGTATGAAAGGATGAAATCCATGGCAATAAACGATATGCAGCGCAAAATATATGACTTCCTTGTAGAAAGAAGCACCGACGGCGTGCCTCCGTCAGTCAGAGAAATCGGCGCGGCGGTCGGTCTTAAATCAACATCCTCTGTTCAGGCTCACCTTGATGTGCTTGAGCATGAGGGATATATTTCCCGCGACCCGCTGCTCAAGCGTTCCATAAGAATAGTCGGTCAGGCAGACAACATTGTTCAGGTTCCCATTGTAGGTACGGTTACGGCCGGTATGCCGATTCTCGCGGTTGAGGCGATTGAGGGATATTTCCCATACACAGGCCGTGTTTCGAGCGACAAACAGCTTTTTGCCCTCCATGTTAAAGGCGAAAGCATGATAAACGCGGGAATCCTTGACGGAGACCTTATTATTGCCGAAAGAACACCGTTCGCAAGGAACGGCGACATGGTTGTTGCTCTTGTCGATGACAGTGCCACGGTCAAAACCTTTTACAAAGAAAACGGCCATTTCAGGCTCCAGCCCGAAAACGATGCGTTAGAGCCGATAATCGTTGATGAGGTTGCCATACTCGGCAAGGTCGTCGCGAGCATGAGATATTATTGATTTTGAGGACTGCACGAAAGTGCGGTCCTTTTTAACTGAGAAGAAGCGCAAGCACAGCGCAAAGACCTGTTGCGCCCGCAATAGCCGCGGCGGTTATGCCCGCTAATTTCTGCCTCATGTTTTTGTCTGCTCTGCGGTCAGTCTTTTTAACGCTCTCACTCTGCTTTGAGATAACTGTGTTCACGCAGGAAAGGAGAGCTTCCTCAGCCGCCGCGCGGTAAAGCTGCTTGGGAGTTTCGCCGTCATTCAAAAAGAGCTTTTTAACATTTGTTTCGTCCTTGTCGGCAACAGTGGTGAAAATAAATGTGGAGTCGTCCGTGTTGCTCGCAAACGCGCTTGAAACACAGCACGCATAGTCAGCCTTTGTGTCAAGTCTTGTTTTCTGCGCAGCTTCCGTTATGTAATCCTTAACCGTCTGGGTTGTTTTGCGTGCCTCAGGCTTGTCGGCTATGAAAATATTTTCATGTCCTCTGTCCGCGTAGTCAACGCTTTCCTCAATAATCTGAGCCGCGGCAGGCGATGAGAACGCAAGCCGTGAGCCGTCCTTTTTAAGGAGAGCAGCGAGCCTTACCGCAAGGCGTGCGCATTTTACTCTTGACACATCTTCCGAGCTTTCGATTCCCGCCATTTCCGCAAGAAAATTATAAAGAGAGCCGAAAACGATTTCATTCGATTTAATATCGTCAAGGGGCATAACAATAATGCTCTGCCCGCCTTCTGTTACGGCGAAGCCACAGCATTTGAAATCGCCCGTGGCAAAAATATCGGACTCCGCGGGAAAGAGAGAATTGTTTTCGAGAGCGGTTTTTGTTATCTCTTTTTTCTCCTGAGAGGGGAGCAGACGGGAATATATTTCCTCATTCTGTTTGGTTTCCATGTGGAAAACCGAGCAGATCATTTTTTTAGCAGAGTTATACACTGAAGCCTGTACCGCGAGAATAACTGCGTCTGCGCTTCTGAGTGCCTGTGAGGCGGAGAGAATCATTCTTTTCGGCGACGAAAAATTCTTGAACTTTTCATCACCTGCCGTGAAGGAATTTACGCAGTCCGCTATAACCTTTTTACTGCCCGAAAAGTCGGCTGATTCATTTTTGATAAACGAAAAAAGTTTAATTTCCATAGCTGTTTTTCCTTTTTAATGGTCTTTATATACTGCGGGGAAACGCTGATTTGTGTTTTGGCAGGCAACGGCGGTGTTGACCTCCGCGCTTTCGCCGTTCCTTACAAGTCGAGCCATGACAACAAGCCTGGAGTCATCGAAAAGCGTGCTGCATGTTGACATCGTAAGAATTTTATCGCCGTACTGAACATCTACGCCTGTTTTTATGTAGGAACGCTCCATGGCTTCGTTATAGAACTCTCTGAATTCCTTGTTGCCCTCAAAATCTCTTTTGGTGTAGTTGAAGAAATAGCCGTTGTCGTCCTCGGGCTCTGTGTTGATAAGGAAGCAGGCAAAAACCTTCCACTTGTAGTCCTTATACAGCGTATTGAATGTTACAACGGGGCCCAGCTTGTAGCCGTCAACTGTTTTATACATGTTGAGCATGCCGAACTGGGTGCTGTCCTTCATATTGTGTCCGTATATAATTGTGTTGTCGTCAAGCTCGTTGAGATTATTTTTGGTGTCAACAAAAAGCGCGCCGTGCTTGTCGAGCTTGCCGTCGATTGTGTGCTTGAGATAATATGTGTTATCATCGCACTGTGTAACGGGGAAATTCATGCCAAGTCCGTTGACCATGAAGTTACCCGCGAAATCGGGGTAATCCTGTTTAAGCTGAGCGTATTTCTGCTGAACCTCGGCGTGGTTGAAGCTGAGCTTTTCATCAATTTTAAAAATGGAGGTGAGCTCGTTGAAGTGCCCGGGAATCCACACCGTTTCATAAATAATGAATGTGAAGCTGACAAACGCCGCGAAGGACGCCACAGCAAGAATAACCTTTCTGAAAAAACGCTTCACGGGATTTGACTTTTTATTTTTTTTACTCTGCGCCATTTATATCACTTTTTTCTTCTTCGGACGGGCGGAAAGAATCCGCCTCCGCCTGTCTTTTTTGGAGAGCCTTTGCCGCCGCGGCTTTCATTTCTTCAAGCTCTGCTCTGAGTCTTTCCGCTTCCTCACGGGCGGCTTTTGCCTCAAGCTCGGCTTTCTTTGCAGCTTTTGCGTAGGCTTCTTTTTCTCTGTCGATTTTCTTTGCATCTGCTTTAGCGGCTTCAGCTCTTAATGATGCGATTTCCTCGGGAGAAGTTATTTCCTTTTCTTCACCGCCGCGTTTTGAATGGAGTATTCCGCCTTTTTTCTTTTTACTTTCTCTCAGGCTGAAGCGTTTTCTGGGCTTAGCTTCATGGGAGTTCTCAGTAAAAACAGCTTCTGCTCCGTCAGAAGACGATACTTTTCCGCTGTGAGTGCCGTCCTCGTTAAACTGATAGATAACCTTTGTGTTGGTGCTTTCCTTATACATTTCAAGGAATTTCGGCGCGTTGGGGTCTTTGACAACCTCCGTGCGTCTGAGAAGCTCGTCGGGATTTTTATTTTTGCCGATTGCGTTCTGCAAAGCATCTTCCGCCTGCTGACGGTTGAGCTTCGGCGTTTCCACAACCTGAAAATCGTCGTCGGGCGCAAGCTCTTTCTGAAGAACGTGCTCTTTTATTTTATCAATATCAAAGTTCGGCTCAAGTGCCTCCGCCTCAGAAAAAAGCTCTGTCAGCGGCGAGGGGGCGGTGCCGTTGTTGTCGTTCGGGATACTTTTTGCGGGCGTACCGTAAAAATCATAGCCTTTTCTTGAGCCTTTGAATCTGCGCATGAGATTTGCTCTCTGCGGCGGCTCCATTGTTTCTTTTACATCTTCATCTTCTTCAACATCTGAATATGCCTTTCTCAGCTCCTCAATCCCCTTGGGTGCAAGGTAACTGCTGAGATTTTCTGTAGGGTCGGGCAGGGGCTGCCCTTTATCGTCAACAGGAATGGCATCGGGTTTAATTGTTATTTCAGGTCTTTCGGGCATTTTTGTGTTTTCGTAGCTGTTTGCCATTCTATTTTCTCCTTTCCAAAATTAAGGCAAGCTGTTACATCGAAGCTTTCCAGCTTCTGAATGCTGAATAGGGATTCTGCTTTTTGTTTGCGTCGTACCATATCTGCGGTCTGCGGTAGTCGGTGTTCTGAGTGGCTTTTATGCCTGATTTATCAGCCTTTTCGCCGTCTCTGAGAAGTCTGCCGACAACAACAAATCTTGAATCAACGCCGTTTTTGCGAAGATTGTCATAAACATGGTTGCAGGTAGAAAGAGTTAAAATCTTATCGGTTTCCTCAAGACCTGCGTCTGTGGTGTAAAGCGCGTACTGATTAAGAAGCTCAATGTAGCCCTTGAAGTTTTCATCGCTCATGGCGGGATTGAAATAGTCAAATACATATCCGCCGTCGCAGTCGGGCTGAGTTGTTGCGTAGAACACCGCATAGACCTTAAAGATACATTCTCCAGCAGGCGTCTCATATCTGATATACGGATGCTTTTTGTAGAATGAGGGGTCTTCGTAATTGTCAAGCGAGCCGAAGAACTGCTTGTTGTTCATGTGATGAGCATAGATAATGGTATTTTTTCTCAGCTTTACGGGGTAGCATCTGTAATCCATAAACGGTGAGCCGTATCTTGCGCCCTTGTCATAGAAATTGTATGCGTTGAGATAGCGCGAGTTGTCAGTATATTTTACTATCGGAAAGTCAATGGGAGTTCCGTCAATTGTAAGCCAGCCGACTGTGTTTTTGTTAATGGCATAAGCTGCTTTCAAATCGTCGGGCATAGTCTGCGGAAAACTCGCCGTGGGGTATTTCACCGAAAGAGTGTCAAACGGGGCGTAATCGGAGGAATTGATGTACTTTTTGTTTGAAAGCGTATCTTTATTTTTACCCGCGAAGAAATATGTATAACCGCCAAATGCTGTGCAGGCTAAAAATGCTATAATCAGCAGCGCGCTTAAAACGGAAAACAGGGTGTCTTTCGGCGACGCTTCTTCGTGATGATAGTTGAAGAACTCGTCCGTAAGCTCAATTTTGTTTTCGGTTTTGACCTCAACATCTTCCTCATCGTCGTCCTTGTTATCAAGAGAAAGAATTGAAGCAAATCCCGTGAGGTCGCCCTCGGCTTTTTCGCCGCGCTGAATGTTGCCTGCCTCAGACGCCGCTCTTTCAGCCGCGCGTACAGCCTCGGCTTCTTTTTCAGCGGCACGGCGCGCTTCTTCTTTTTCGCGCTTTGCTCTGAGCATGGCCTCCTGCTCTGCGGCGGCACGCTCTCTTTCCTGCTTTTCAAGAAGTCTCGCTTTTCTTTCCGCTTCTGCGGCGACGATTTTTTCGGCTTCTTCCTTTTCAAATTTTTCAAGTTTTGCCTTTTCCTCTGCCGCTTTCTGAGCGTCTTCTTCCTCGAAATACTCCTTAAACGGTGTCAGGTCAAAGCTCGCAAGGTCAATGCCGCTGCTCTTCTTTTTTTCCGAATTAAAATTGTCTGCCATAATTTCATTCTCCTGAATTTATTTTGGTAGTTTTTTGTTTATATAAAGTCTTACAAGGTTCAATGCGTTCGACGCGTTTACATACCTGTTATAGTCTCTGCAATTGCCCGTGCTGTGGCCTGTCAGAAGCTTCTTTACATAAAGCGTTCCGTCCGAAGCCGCAAGGCCGATGTAGCTGAGTCCCACAGGCTTGTCCGTTCCGTCGCTCCCGGGGCCCGCAATACCCGTAACGCTGACGGCAATATCGGCTCCGCTTAATTTCAGCGCGCCTTTTGCCATCTGACCCGCTACCTGCTCGCTTACAGCGCCGTAGGTTCTGAGGTCGTTTTCGTCAACGCCGAGAATTCTGTGCTTGATTTCGTTGGCGTACGAAACAACGCCGCACTCAAAGACTGCCGATGAGCCTGAAACGGAGGTTATCCGCTGAGAAATCATGCCGCCTGTGCATGACTCCGCCGTCGTGAGTACAAGTCCGTTTTCTTTGAGCATTTCAACAACAGCCGTTTCAATGTTCGGCTTGTCGAGAGCGTAGAAATATTCGCCCGTTTCCTCAATAAGGCTGTCGATTACGGGCTTCAGAAGAGCCTCCGCGCTCTCTTTGTCGTCAGCCATGGCGGTAACTCTCAACAGAGCTTCGCCGTCCTTTGCGTAAGGGGCGACAGTGGGATTTTCACCGTCAAGATATTTTTTCACCTTTTCGGCGAGCACGCTTTCGCCTATGCCGAATGTGCGTATCTGATGCGAAACGATTGTCTTTTCAGAAAACTGAGAAAGATACGGCACCGCGCTTTCATAAAACATAGCCGTCAACTCTCTCGGGGGGCCGGGGAGCATTAAGATGTGTTTGCCGTCCTTTTCCATTGCGCAGCCGGGAGCGGTTCCGTTATTGTTCGGGAAAACGGTACAACCCACGGGGAGCATAGCCTGCTTTATGTTGCTCTCAGGCATCGGGAGCTTTTTTGAAGCGAAAAACTGCTTCATTTTGTCAAGGCTTTCCTCGTGGAGATAACACTCCTTCGAGAAAAACTCACAGCATATTTCTTTTGTAAGGTCGTCGGGTGTAGGGCCTAAACCGCCCGAAGCTATGATAATATCGCTTCTCTCGGCGGCGATTTCAAGAGCTTTGCGAAGCCTTTGCGGATTATCGCCGACGGTTGTCTGATAAACCACGCCTATTCCCATTTTCGCAAGCTCGGTGGATAAAAACTGAGCGTCCGTGTTAAGAATATCGCCTAAAAGAAGCTCAGTGCCTACACTTATGATTTCGCAAGTTGCCAAATTACTCACCTGTTATTGTCTATCATTATAAATTTCATATTGTCAAGAGCGTCCTTAACAAGAGCGTCAATGTCAAGAGCCTGTTCCGCTTCCTCAAGCATGCTCAGCTTCGGCTTTGTTCTCGGGTGCTTCGGAGTGAATACGGTACAGCAATCCTCGTAGGGAAGAATCGAGGTTTCAAATGTGTCAATCTTTCTTGAAATCGCGATAACCTCCTCCTTGTCCATGCCGATAAGCGGTCTGAAAACGGGGAGATTCGGCACAGCGTCCGTGCACGCGATTGCCTGCATTGTCTGGCTCGCAACCTGACCGACACTCTCACCTGTGATAAGCGCGCCGCAGTCCTCCTTGAGGGCAACAGCCTCGGCGCATCTCATCATGAATCTTCTCATTATGAGGGTGAAAAGATCCTCGGGGCATTTCTCTTTGATTTCTTCCTGTATTCTTGTAAACGGCACAACATAAAGCGGAATATGACCGCAGTACTGCGCCACTTTTTTGCAAAGGGTATGAACCTTCATCTCGGCTCTCGGGCTTGTGTAAGGCGGCGAAGCGAAATGAACGCCGACGATATTAAGTCCTCTTTTTGCCATCATCCAGCCTGCAACGGGGCTGTCAATTCCGCCCGAAACGAGAAGCGTTGCTCTGCCTGCCGAGCCGACGGGCATGCCGCCCGCGCCCTTTTTCTGATTGCCGTGAATGTAAGCGTACTGGTCGCGAATCTCAACCATGACAACAAGGTCGGGGTTGTGAACATCAACCCTTAAATGAGGAAATTCCTCAAGAATTTTTCCGCCGACCTCCTCGCAGATTTCGGGAGATTTGAACGGGAATTTTTTATCGGAACGCTTCGCCTCAACCTTGAAGGTCTCTGCCGCTTCGAGCTGGTCTTTAAGATAATCGCCCGCACAGCCGAGGATAACATCCATATCCTTTTCTACGGCGGCGGCTCTTGAAAGAGCGGCGATGCCGAAAACCTTGAGGAGAATCTGCTCCGCTTCGTCAAGGTCGGCGTCCTCATTCTCCGGCTCAACCATAATCGTTGACTGAGCCGGGGTGAACTTTATCTTGCCGAGTCCTCTTAAACGATGACGCATATTTTTAATCAGTATATCTTCAAATGTGCGGCGGTTAAGTCCTTTGAGGGCAAGCTCGCCGTTTTTTATCAAAATAATTTCCTTCATTTTTAACTCCGTGTATTCTTAAAGTTTTCTCATTATTGATTTCTGTGCCGAGGCGATACCCTCAATGAGATAATCAATTTCTTTTTTGGTGGTGTATCTCGAAATGCTTATTCTTATCGCGCTGTCGATAAGTGAAGAATCAAGATTCATCGCCGTGAGCACTCTGCTCTTGTGCCCCTTTGAGCAGGCAGAGCCGCCCGAAACATAAATATTCATTTCCGAAAGATAATTGAGCATTACCTCCGACGGGAAGCCCGGAACTGAAATATTCGTTACATAGGGCAGAGCGTCTTTGGGGGAGTTGACGACAACGCCCTCAAGCTCGCTGAGACGGGAAAGAAGATAATCCCGAAGCTCGGTTGTCTTTTTAAGCTGAGCGGTTATATCGGGCAGAGCGTCCGCCGCCGCGCCGAAGCCTGCGATTGCGGGAACAGGCTCAGTACCCGGTCTTATTCCGTGCTCCTGACCGCCACCTGTGGTGTGGGGAGCAAGCCTTGTGCCTTTCTTTACGAAAAGCGCGCCTGCGCCTTTAGGCCCGTGAATTTTATGAGAGCTGATTGTCATGAGGTCAACGCCCATTGAATAAGGCTTCAGCACTAATTTGCCGAATGCCTGAACTGCGTCGCAGTGAATCAGCGCGCGTGAATTGGCTTTTTTCGCTATGAGCTTCGCTTTTTCAACCGCCTGAATTGTGCCGACCTCGTTGTTGACCGCCATTATGCTTATAAGAGCCGTCGAGCCGTTGACTGCCGCCGCGAGCTGATGCTCGTCATATCTGCCGTCTTTATCGCAGCGCAGGCGGATTACCTCATAGCCCTGCGCCTCAAGCTGCCTTGCGGGCTCGTTGACGCTCGGATGCTCAACGGAGGTGAGAATTATCCTTGTGCCTTTCGGGCGGTAAGCTCTTGCCGCGCCGAAAACGGCGATATTGTTGGACTCCGTACCGCCCGAGGTGAAATATATTTCATCGTCGGCGCACGAAAGCTTCTTTGCTACGCTGTGCCTTGCCTCGCTGAGAACCTCAGCGGCCTCTATTCCGCCGAAGTGGAGCGATGAGGGATTTCCCCAGCATTCCGTAAGTGTTCTGTTTATTGCTTTTATAGCCTCAGGGCAAACCGGGGTGGTTGCGCTGTTATCAAGATAGGCTTCCATCTGTTGAACTTCCCTCCGATGACGGCACTTCTTCCATCATGAAAAATAAATATACATTGTTATTATACATCAGTTTTACCTCTCTTGCAATATTTTTTTACATTTTCTTATTTAATTTATATATAATAAAAATTGTTTTGAGCTTTGAAGCATTGAAAAGTTTGACCTTTGCCTCTGCCTCATATTTTATAATATGAAGGTCAAAATAATCGCGTGATTTTAAAGGAAAGTCAATAATTTCAAAAAACTGCGAAAAAGTGAGAAAATAAAAGAAAAAACGAGATTTAATTTGATTTTTATATAATAAATATCGTTTTTGACCTTGTTTGACCTTTTGACTTTCACAGAAAACCTGCTATAATAAGGTCAAGGTCAAAGAAAGTCAAAAAAGTGAGATGAGCAAAATGAACATGAGTAATGAAATAGCCCGGATGATTCTGAGTATGCTTGAGCAGGACGGCTTCACGGAAATTCAGCGAAACGAGCTTGCCCAGTCAATCGGATGTGTGCCGAGCCAGATTAACTACGTTATTTCGTCAAGATTCACGCCCGAACACGGTTATATTGTAGAGAGCAGACGCGGAGGCGGCGGCTACATCAGAATTTCCCGTGTGAGCTACGACAAGGGCGCGGCACTGATGCACGTTATCAACAGCATCGGCACCGTGGCTGACGAGGGAACTTGCAGAGCGCACATCAAAAATCTCAACTACAGGGAGCTTTTAGGCGACGAGATTTCAAGAATCGCCCTCGCCGTAACGAGCGACAGCGCGCTCAGAGCGGTCGAGCCGCCCCTCAGAGACGAGGTAAGAGCCTCAATTTTCAAGCACCTGCTTTTAAACTGTCAGAAGTAAAACAAAATAAAACGAATATAATTATGAAAGGATATGACGATTTATGCTTTGTCAGAACTGCGGAAAAAATGAAGCAACAACACACGTAAAAAGAATAGTCAACGGAGATACAACAGAAACTCACCTCTGCGCTCAGTGCGCTCAGCATTTAGGCTACGGAGATATTTTCTCGGGCTTCGGTCTTAATCTCGACGACTTTTTCGGAGGATTTTTAGGCGACACCGTTCAGAAGCTCGCCTCTCCCGCTGAGCAGAAATGCCCCAAATGCGGCAGTACATTCGGTGATATTGTCAAGAGCGGCAGGCTCGGGTGCAGCGACTGCTACAGAACATTCTATGACAGACTGCTTCCCTCAATTCAGCGAATCCACGGCAGAATCAAGCACAACGGCAAGCAGATTGCCGCCCCGGTTGAGGCCGCGGAAGAGCCGAAAGAGGAAAAGGAAGAAAACAAGCTCGAAACGCTCAAAGCTCAGCTCTCAGAAGCTGTTGAAAAGCAGGAATTTGAGCAGGCGGCGGTTATCAGAGACGAGATAAAAAAGCTCGAAGCAGAGCAGAACGGTTGACGAAAGGCGGTTGTAAATATGAATAAATGGTATATAGAAAACGGAGAGCAGGGCGACATAGTCCTCAGCACAAGAATCCGCCTTGCAAGAAACATTGACGAATACCCGTTCCCCGCAAAGCTCAGCGCGGAGAAAAAGACGGAGGTCTGCGAAAAGATAAGAGATATTCTCCTTTCTCAGAAGGGCTGGAATTTCGGCTACACGCAGATTAAGGATTTCACAAAGGCGCAGGTCATTTCCCTTGCGGAAAGGCATCTCATAAGCCCCGATTTCGCTTCGCAGAAGGACGGCGCGCTTATTCTCACCGACGACGAAGCCGTAAGCATAATGCTCTGCGAGGAGGACCACATCAGACTTCAGGTCATGATGTCGGGACTTGCGCTCAAAGAGGCTTACAATGTAGCTGACAAGGTTGACGATATGATTTCAGCCGAAACCGACTACGCCTTCGACGAAAGAATCGGCTTCCTCACAAGATGCCCCACCAACCTCGGCACGGCAATGAGAGCGTCTGTCATGCTTCATCTTCCCGCTCTCACACGCTGCGGTCAGATAGGCAGACTTGCCTCCACCGTTTCAAAGCTCGGTCTTGTCATCAGAGGAGCGCACGGCGAAGGCTCAGCGCCCAAGGGCGATATTTATCAGCTGAGCAATCAGATAACCCTCGGCATATCGGAGCAGGAGGCTCTCGATAATCTTCAGTCAATCACAATGCAGCTTGTCGCTCAGGAACGCGCCGCCGCAAAATCTCTTATGGAAAATCCCGTTGAGGTTGATAAAGTATGGCGCGCGTCGGGCATACTTAAAAGTGCAAGGCTTTTAAGCTGTGATGAGTTCATGGAGCTCGCATCGCTTGTAAGGCTCGGCGTAAGAGAAAAAATCATTGACTTTGACCTCAAAACTCTCAACGAGCTGTCCTACAGCGTTCAGCCCGCGACAATCAACGCGGTTGAGGGCAAGGATCTCACCGCCGCTCAGAGAGATGAGCTTCGCGCTTCCATGGTCAGAAACGCGTTTGACAACTAACAGTAATAACCAGCAATAAAAGGAGTGGTGCTGTATGTATAAATTCACAGGCTTCACACAGAAAGCAAATGTTGCCCTTAACGATGCCATTGAAACAGCGGAAAATCTCGGTCATACCTATATCGGCAGTGAGCATCTTTTAGTTGGTCTTCTTCACAGCGACGGCGGAGTTGCTTTCACCGCTCTTACTTCAAGAGGAGTTACCGCCGACGAGGTTGAAAAAATCCTCAAAACCACCGTAGGCATCGGCACTCCAACCGTTCTCTCTCCCAATGAATTTACCCCCAGAAGCAAGCGGATAATCGAAGCCGCCATAGCGTACGCCCGTTCAATCGGTCATTCCTATGTCGGCACGGAGCATATCCTCACGGCGATTGCAAAGGATTCGAGCTGCTTTGCGATGAATGTGCTCAATCAGCTCAATGTTTCGGCAAATGATTTAATAAACGAGATAACAAAAAATCTTTCCGCTTCGGCAGGCGAAAAATCCGACGCGGCAAAGACAAACAAAAAATCCTCCACGCCCACAGTTGAGCAGTTCGGCAGAGACCTCACCGAAATGGCAAAGAGCGGCAAAATCGACCCCGTAATCGGCAGACAGACTGAAATCAACAGAGTTATTCAGATTCTCAGCCGCCGCACCAAAAACAACCCCTGCCTCATTGGTGAACCCGGTGTCGGCAAAACGGCTATTGCGGAGGGACTTGCGTTAAAAATTTCTCAGGGCGAGGTTCCCGAGCTTCTCAAAGACAAGCGCATTATCTCCCTTGACCTCACAAGCATGGTTGCCGGCACAAAATACAGAGGCGACTTTGAGGAAAGAATAAAAACCGCCGTTGACGAGGTAATCAAGGCGGGCGATGTTATACTTTTCATTGATGAGGTTCACACTCTCATGGGCGCAGGCTCTGCGGAGGGTGCTGTCGATGCGGCAAACATTCTCAAGCCCTCGCTTGCAAGGGGAGAAATGCAGGTTATCGGCGCTACGACTCTGGAAGAATACAGAAAGAATATCGAAAAGGATTCCGCTCTTGAAAGGCGTTTTCAGCCGATAGTTGTCGGCGAGCCCACGCAGGAGGAGGCAATCGAAATCCTCAAAGGTCTTCACGATAAATACGAGGCTCACCACAATGTAAAAATTCCCGATGACGCCATTGAAGCGGCTGTTCATCTTTCGTCAAGATATATCACCGACAGATACCTGCCCGACAAGGCGATTGACCTTATCGACGAGGCGGCGTCAAAAATCCGTCTTCGCGCGTTCACTCCGCCCGACAGCATCAAGGAGCTTGAGGACGAAATAAAAACCATCGGCGACGAAAAAGCGGCGGCGGTTAATTCGCAGAATTACGAGCTTGCGGCAAAGCTGCGCGATGAGGAAAAGGAAGCGCAGAAGAAGCTCGAGGATATCAAGAACGAATGGAGCCGCAAAAACTGCGAAATGCGCGGTGAGGTTACGCCTGAGGACATCGCGGCGGTTGTTTCCGAGTGGACGCACATTCCCGTTGTTCAGCTCACGCAGGCTGAAAGTGAAAGACTGCTCCACATGGAGGACGAAATGCACCGCAGAATCGTCGGGCAGAACAAGGCGGTTTCTGCTGTGTCAAAGGCTATCCGCCGCGGCAGAGTCGGGCTTAAAGACCCCAACAGACCGACAGGCTCGTTTATTTTCCTCGGTCCAACGGGCGTAGGTAAGACGGAGCTTTGCAAAACTCTTGCCGCAACGATGTTCGGCGATGAGAACGCGCTTATCCGCCTTGACATGAGCGAATATATGGAAAAGCACACCGTTTCAAGAATGGTCGGCTCACCTCCGGGTTATGTCGGCTATGACGAGGGCGGTCAGCTCACCGAAAAGGTGCGCCGCAAGCCGTACAGCGTAATTCTTTTTGACGAAATCGAAAAGGCACATCCCGATGTTTTCAATATGCTGCTTCAGATTCTTGATGACGGTATTCTCACGGATTCGCAGGGCAGAAAGGTCGATTTCAAGAACACGGTTATCATCATGACCTCCAATGTCGGCGCGAAGCTCATAAGCGGCGGCGGTGCAAATGCGCTTGGATTTAACCCCGACAGCAACGGCGGCACATTGAGCGACATGAAGATTCACGACGCGGTCATGGGCGAGCTTAAAAGAATGTTCAGACCTGAATTCCTCAACCGTGTTGATGATATAATCGTCTTTGAACAGCTCAAAAAGGACGATATAAAAGAAATCGCCGTGCGTCTTCTTGAAAATCTCAGAAAGCGCACAGCGGGGCTCGGAATTGATATCAGCTTTGACGAAACCGCAGTTGAAAAAATCGCGGATGTGGGCTTTGACCCCGTCTATGGCGCGCGCCCCCTGCGCAGAGCGATTCAGTCGCAGATTGAAGACCTCTTAAGCGAAAAAATGCTCGAGGGCACCGTAACCGCGGGTAAAGAATATATCTGTAAGTACGAAAACGAAAAATTTGAGTTCGCAGAAAAATAACAATTATAAAGAAATACCCCCTATTATCGAAAGATAATAGGGGGTATTATGTATCATTTTATCATATACTCAGCAAATTGTGATTCTTCATTTATTCTTTGAACTGTGTAAGCAGTTATACTTGTATTTTCTGCGATTTCATTTAATTTTACATTTCCGTCTGCATAGAGCTTTGCACTATTTTCTACAGATTTTATAAGTTTATCACATTTGCTATTCATTTGAATTAAATCTGCATATATTTCCTTTGTATTATCAATTAGTGTGTCCAATTTATTGGAGATTTCATTTAATGAATATTGAAACTGATCATTTTTTAGTTCTTTCCTAATTAAATAGTATAACCCATCTACACCCTCTAATTTTGTCGCAATTCCCAATCTTACAAATTCATTCATATAACCCATTGGTATAATATTTCTATATTTTTCGTCAATTTCAACCAAATCATAATATTTCTTTAGCTTTTCTGTTGATTCCTTTTTCTTTTTAATTAATGTGTCTCTTTGTTGTACTATCAACTCTTTTTCTTTTAGTTCTCTCGCCACTCTTTTTTCATCTTCAGCAATATCAATTAAATAAAGTTCATTTTGTTTTTTGCTAATTGCTTCTGACAAACTTTTTTGTTCTTTATCGTAGGAGGTATCAATTGCATATGTTATGACTTTACCTATTACTATACCAATAATTATACCTAATATTCCAAAAATCACTAGGTCTATAAATCCACTATAAGCACCTGATATAAGATCATTTTCTGAATTAAATCCAGTAGCAGCCCCTATCCCAGCAGCTATTACGCCACACAATAGTGCTGGAATAATAATTAAAGAAGACTCATATTCTGGTTTATATAAAGATGAAAGCACGTACTTATCATATACCAAATCCTTTTTATCAATATTTCTAAGTGATATTTTTTTCTTGTTTCCAAGTTTTTGAATATTATGATTTAGTCTATCAATTGCACGATTCATAATATAATTATTAAGTTCCATATCATAAATTATTCTTATACTCTCTTTTAATTTTAAATCTACCATTTTTTTACCTCCTTACTTTTTTATTTGATTTTAACTTTTTTAGAAATAAAAGTCAATACAAAGAATTAATTAAAAATATTCTACAATATGTTAATAACGATTTTAATTACTTATAATTAAAATAGCACAGTTATGCACAGGAGAATTTGTGATTTGAGAGAGGACAGGGAATTGAATTAGAATTCTCGGGCAGACAGACAACCCCGAAAGGTATAAATAAACCCCTCACCGAATGACAACGGTGAGGGGGTTTGCATTAACTGATCAAATGACTTTAATTTATCCGCAGTGGTCGCAGCTTTCACAGCTTCCGCCGCATGAGCCGAAAATCTCGGGGTCAAGCTCGATGCCGTTCTTTGTGTAGTAATCCGCAACTGCCGCCTTAACTGCTTCTTCGGCAAGAACTGAGCAGTGAATCTTCGCGGGGGGCAGACCGTCAAGAGCCTCAACAACTGCCTTGTTGCTTAATTCAAGTGCCTTTTCAACGGGCTGACCTTTGATAAGCTCGGTTGCCATGGAGCTTGTCGCGATTGCCGACGCGCAGCCGAATGTGTTGAACTTGACATCGGAAATAATGCCGTCCTCAATCTTGAGGTAAATCTTCATTATATCGCCGCATTTTGCGTTGCCGACTTCACCTATTCCGTCAGCGTCGTCCATTTTGCCGAGATTGCGGGGATTTTCAAAATGATCCATAACCTTTGCACTGTATGCCATTATTCATTTTCCTCCTTCATTATTCTTTCCCATACGGGGGACATATCACGAAGCCTTTTAACTACCTTGGGAAGCTCCTCAATTATATAATCCGCTTCCTCCTCTGTGTTGAACTCGCACAGTGAAATTCTCAGCGAGCCGTGAGCGATTTCATGGGGCAGACCGAGTGAGAGCAGAACGTGGCTCGGGTCAAGAGAACCTGATGTGCAGGCTGAGCCCGATGAGCCGCAGATGCCCTTGAGGTCAAGATAAAGCAGGAGGGATTCGCCCTCAATGCCCTCGAAGCAGAAGCTGACGTTGCCGGGAAGTCTCGGGCTTCTGCCGCCGTTTACTCTTGAACGGGGAACTGTCGCAAGAATCGTGTCGATGATTTTATCTCTGAGCGCGCTTACATATACGGCGTTTTTGTCGATATCCGCGCACGCTTTTTTCATGGCCGCCGCCATGCCGACGATAGCGGTTGTGTTCTCTGTGCCGGGGCGTTTGTTGCGCTCCTGCGCGCCGCCCTGCATAAGACCGAGAAGTGAAATTCCCTTGCGGCAGTAGAGAACGCCGATGCCCTTGGGGCCGTGGAATTTGTGAGATGAAAGAGAGAGCATGTCAATGTTCTGCTCCTTGACATCAATCGCTACATGACCGACAGCCTGAACTGCGTCTGTGTGGAAATATACGCCTTTCTCTCTGCACACCGCACCGATTTCTTTAATCGGCTGAATTGTGCCTATCTCGTTATTGGCGTACATGATTGTTACAAGGCAGGTTTCGGGTCTGATTGCCTTTGCTACCTGCTCGGCGGTAACATAACCGTCCGAATGAACATCAAGATAAGTAACCTCGAAGCCTTCTTTTTCGAGCTTCTTGAGAGTATGAAGCACCGCGTGATGCTCAAAAGCGGTGGTGATGATGTGATTTTTATTTTTTGACGCGCCGATTCTTGCGGCGTTTCTTATCGCCCAGTTGTCAGCCTCCGTGCCGCCCGAGGTGAAATAAATCTCGTTTGTCTCCGCGCCGAGACATTCGGCTACATCTTCTCTTGCTTTGAGAAGAACAGCCGCGGCCTCCTGACCTACATGATGAAGGCTGGACGGATTGCCGTAAACGCCGTTCATGCACTCTGTCATGGCTTCGATAGCTTCGGGGCAGAGGGCGGTTGTTGCAGCGTTGTCAACATAAATTGTCTTCATTTTATAATTCGCCTGTCTTTCTACGATATCTTTTCCTAACCTTATGAATTATATACCGTTTTTATAGGAAATTCAATACCCTATATGCAAAATTTCCTTTTATAACAATCTGAACGCAATAAAAAGCGGAAAATATGTGAAAAAGGCATATCCTCCGCTCTTTTTATTTTGTTTCGGATTATAAGTAACGGAAAATTTCCGCGCCCTTTGTGTCAATCCACCTGTTTAAATATCTTGCCGCGAGAAGAAGAACGACAGCGCAGGCAAAGGGATAGTATGTTATGTCAATCTTATTCATCAGCAGGAAAGCGACAGCACCGATTAAAAGAGCCTTTCCCCATCCGCCGAAAAGACCTATCGCAACGGCTGTGCTCTGCTTTATCGGAACAGTCTCATTCGTCCATGTGAGGTTCACATTTTTAAGGTTCAGGAAAAGACCAATCGCCGCCGTGAACATAACATCGGCAACCGTGAGGACAATCATGTAAATTATCTGAGAGAAATCAGCCTTTAAAGCATAGCCTAAACCGATTGAAGCAATTACGGCAAAGGGAGCATTGACCGTTATGTGGAGCTTTCTTTTCGCGTTGAAAATATCGCGCGGCTCAACGGGGAGCGTCTGGAGAATCCATATGTTTTTGCCCTCGAGCGAAATCGACGGAGCTGTAATCTGATCCATTGAAAGGATAAGGTTTATCATGCACGCGCCGAGAACGGGGAACAGGGGAGTTATGTCAAAAGGTATCTCCGCGCTGACCATTCCTATATAATTGCTTATCGTGTCAGCCTTTATTACCGCGGCGACAGCGAGAGCAAGGACTAGCACCGTGCCGAGTCCGCCGTTGAGCATATATGTCGGGCTTGCGGCGAAGCGTTTAAGCTCCTTGCGGAAAAGTGCGGAGCTGACGCTGCCTGCTTTAATCTGTTCGCTTTTGTATTCCGTCTTTTTACCCGCGGATTTTGTTGTGGTGATTTTAATGAATGAACGCGAAAGAACGAAATACATCAGCGCAAACAGTGCGGCGATAACAGCGGTGCATATAATCATCGGCACAACCTTGCCGCAGCAGGAAAGTCCCAAAAGATAAACGGGATAAAACGAGGCTTTGAGCTTGCCGCCGATTGCCTGAGCATTTACAACGATTGTCTGCAAAAGGCTGTTGATTTTAAAGCTGACAAAATAGTACAGTCCGAAAAACGCGATGGAAAGAATAACCGTAACAAAGCTTTTGCTTTTGAGCTTTGAGGATATAAGCGCAACCACCCAGCCGAGGACGCAGGTAAGAACGGTTACAAACAGAGTCAGAACAAAAAGCTGAAAAACTGAGTTTATCACACACAGAGGCGTGATTTTCGCCGCGATGAAATATTTTATGCAGGCGGGAACCCACACAAGAGCCACGTAAAGCAGGCTCATTAAATAAACGCCCGCCATTCTCGAAAAAAGAATTTTTGACGGCGGGATCGGCATGGAAAGGAGAAGTTCGTTGTCCTTTGCCTTATAAAGCCCCGCGTATGTGGAAAACACGCTGCCGAATGTGCCGAGCGCGACTGCCGCCATAGCCATCATGGCAAAATAAAGCCAGTCGAGCTTCATTGGAATAAACGCGTCGGCGAGCATTGAGCTGACGCCGAAGAACGTGAAGCCGAGCGAAGCGAAAATCAGAACGAAAAGGATAATCATTCCTGCTGTGCTGCCTGCCGAGCGGCGTTTGCCTGTCTTTCTGTTCTGAAAATAAAACGAATTCAGCTCAAGAAACTGCTTTTTCAAAAGAGCCTTTAACATAATCAGCCCTCCAGTTCAAGGAATACGGATTCAAGACTTTCGTCGCCCTTAACCTCGTCCATGGTGCCGTATTTTATGAGTCTGCCGCCCTTGATAATCGCAACCTTGTCGCAGAGTTTTTCGGCAACCTCAAGCACGTGAGTTGAGAAGAAAATCGCTCCGCCTTTGTCGCATATCTCACGCATGATGCTTTTGAGAATGTGCGCCGCTTTCGGGTCAAGGCCTACAAACGGTTCGTCCATGATAACGAGCTTCGGGTCGTGAATCAGAGCGGAGATAACTGCCAGCTTCTGCTTCATTCCGTGGGAATATGACGCGATTGAGTTCGCAAGGTCGTTCTTTATCTCAAAAAGCTCGGCGTATTTCTCAATCTCGGGCTGTCTTTTTTCGGCAGGAACGCCGAAAATATCCGCAACAAAGTTGAGGTACTGCACGCCCGTCATGAAATCGTATAAATCGGGGTTGTCGGGAATGTATGAAATAACCTTTTTGCAGGCGAGAGGATTTTCTCTTACCGAAACGCCGTCAACAAAAATCTCGCCCTCGTCAAAATTCAGTATGCCAGCAACAGCCTTGAGCGTTGTGGTTTTGCCCGCGCCGTTATGACCGATGAAGCCGTAGATTTCACCGGGCTGAATGTGAAGCGTGAGGTTGTCAACCGCTTTTTTGTCGCCGTAGGTTTTTGTCAGATTGTTTATTTTAAGCATAAAAATTCTCCTTTGCGGATAATCTGCGCAGATTATATTACCAAATATTCTTTTTGTCAACGGTTTTGTTAAAATATTAACAACTTCTTAACAAATAAATTCACAGCCCAATTTTATCATATTTTATTATGAATTTCAATGTGCTGTTTTGTTGCAATTTACGCTTTATTGTGTTATATTTTTTTCGGGTGATGTTATGAGTTTTTTAAAAAGAATTTTTGCTTTTATTTTAGCTTTTCTTTTCGGCGCTTCTCCTGCCGCTCCCGTGGTTGTCGAGAAAAACGCCGTCTATGTTGACGGAATAATCGGCTCGGACAGCGCGGAGGGTACAATTACCGCGCCTGTAAAGACAATCTCGAAAGCACTCGAGCTTGTTACAGACGATAAAAAGGAAATTTTCGTTATTCAGGGTACATTCAACGAAACCGTGAATATCAGCACAGACGGCGTTGTGATTGAGGGTGCGGAAAATTCGGGCGCGGTCATAACGGGAGCTGAGAAAATCAGCGGCGAATGGGAAAAGTACAAGTGCGGCATTTACAGAATCAAGGTTGATGAAGATGTTAAGAGCGTTTTTGTTGACGGCGAGCAGATGAATATTGCGCGCTGGCCGAATACCTCGTGGAAAGACCTCTGCCACATGAAACGCGCGGAAACTGACGAAGGCACCGACAGTCTGCATCTTATTGACAAAAAACTGCCGGAAATTGACATGACAGGCGCAAATCTTATCATATGGGCAGGCTCGGGCTGGGTAACATTCAGCAGAGTTATTTCCTCGTGCGAAAAAGGCAAAAGCCTTTCGTGGGAACAGCCGATAAGGTCTGCTGTCGATGACAATCCCGAGGGAATGGACTGCTATGTTCCACAGAAAAAGAATGAATATTATGTCTGCAATTCATTGAGTTTACTTGATGCGGCAGGGGAATGGTATTACGATAAGGACGAAAAAATGCTCTATCTTTATGCTCCCTGCGGAAGAAATCCAGAAAAATGCGATGTTTCCGTCAAGGTGCGTGATTACGGCCTTAAAATAGAGGGCGTTAAAAATGTTACGGTGAAAAACATAGATGTTTTCGGCTGTGCGATAAGCTGCAACGGCACGGACTGTGTGCTTGACAATGTGAATCTTAAATGCGCCGATTTCTTTTTTGACGCGAATTATTTTGATTTGAGCAAATACTATAAGGTAAGGCTCGGCGGCACGGGAAATGTATGGAAAAACAGCGAGATTTCGGACACCTGGGGAGACGGAGTTTATGTTTCGGGGCAGAACAATACGATTGAAAACTGCTATATCCACGATGTCTGCTACATGGGCACAAACTTCGGCTGTGTGAATGAAATCGGTGTCGGGAACGCTGTTATAAACTGCACTCTCGGCGATACAGGCAGGTACCATGTTCTGCATGGAAGCGCAAAAAAGACAAGAATCATCGGCTGTGAAATGTATCATTCGGCGCTTCTGAGCTATGACTGCGGCTCGACCTATGAATGGGGCACCGACGGTGAAGGCTCGGAGATAGCGTATAACTATATTCACGACAACAGGGAAGTCGGAATTTACCTTGACAACAACAGCTCAAACTTTTATGTTCACGACAATGTGCTTAAGAAAAACGGCATAGGAATAACGCTTAACAGCCATAATAACGACTGCCTTGTTGAAAACAATTATCTTATCAAAAATGAAATCAACAGCTCTACCTACTATTATGAAAAGGACGGTCCCTCAATGGCGGGTACGGTAATAAGAGGCAACATCTATACACCGGGCAAATGGAAGCTCGTCGAGGGCGAAAACGCTCCTGTTTTTGAAAACAACAAAGAGGTAAAGCTCGCTGTTTCAATCAAGCTCCCCGAGCGTGAGTACGGCTGTGATTTTGCGTAAGAAAGGACGATATAAATGTATAAATTAGCTCTCTCATCCTGCGGCAAGGAAATCGGCGACGAATTATTCAAATCCTACCGCGCGGCAGGCATTAAGGCGATTGAAATTTCCGTTGACAAAGAGGGATGCGACAATTTCAATTTTACCGAGGCGATGAATCTTTCTCAGAAATACGGCGTGGAGCTGTGGAGCTTTCATCTGCCGTTCTGCCCGTTTTCGGAAATTGATATTTCAATTCCCGAGCTGAAAGCTCACACGGTCGAATATTTCAAGTCGCTTATCAAAAAGGGTGCTGACGTCGGCATCAGAGTATTTGTCGTTCACCCGAGCGGCGAGCCGATTAAGGACAGCGACAGAAAAATGAGACTTGAAACGGCGAAAGAGAGCCTTAAGGAGCTGGCGCAGTTCGCGAAAAATCTCGGCGTTATTATTGCCGTTGAGGATTTGCCGCGCACCTGCCTCGGGAGAAATTCAGATGAAATCCTTGAGCTTCTCAGCGCGGATGATTCTTTAAGAGTATGCCTTGATACAAATCATCTTCTGTCCGAAAGTCTGCCTCATTTTATCAAAGCCGTCGGCAAAAAGATAATCACAACCCATGTTTCTGATTATGATTTTGTTGACGAAAAGCACTGGCTCCCGTTTGAGGGCAAAATCGACTGGGCGGAGACTGTGAACGCTCTTGAAGATATCGGCTACAACGGCGTGTGGCTTTATGAGCTCGGCTTCACTGCTCCGAAAACCATGCCCCGTAAGCGTGATTTAACCTGTGAGGACTTCAGAGCCAACGCGGAGAAAATTTTAGGCGATAAGTTAATCTGACAAATATTTATGTTTTGTTGACTTTTAAAACTTTAAAGCGTATAATTTTTTAAAACAAGGCGCGCGCCCGTTTGTGAGGCGCCGCCTTAAATATGGAGGTAATAAAATGAAAACCGATGTATTGGTTATCGGCGCAGGTGCGGTCGGTACAGCTATCACAAGAGAGCTTACCAAATATAACCTTAATGTTATCTGCGTTGATAAAAGAGAAGATGTGGGCGGAGACTGCTCCAAAAGCAATTCCGCAATCATTCATACGGGTTACGATGCAAAGCCGGGCACTCTCGAAAGCCTGCTTGTAGTTGCCGCTAATCCGAGATATGACCAGCTCACAAAAGACCTTGACATTCCTTTCAAGAGAGTCGGCGCGATTCTTCCCGCAATTACAGACGAGCAGTTTGAGCAGCTCCCCGCCATTAAGGAAAAGGCTGTTCAGAACAGAGTTTATGATGTTGAGTATCTTTCAAAAGAACAGATTCTCAAGATGGAACCCAACCTCAACCCCGAGGTAAAGGGCGGTCTTTATATCCCCAGAGAGAGCATAATCGACCCGTTCATTTTCGTTGTTGCCATGGCTGAGAACGCTGTTGCCAACGGTGCAAAATTCATGCTCAACACTGAGGTTACAGGTATCCGCATGGAGAACGACACGGTTGTCGGCGCGGAAACCACAAACGGTTACATTGAGGCTGATTACATAATCAACGCCGCAGGTCTTTTCTGCGACGATATCGCCGCCATGGTCGGCAAGAACGATTACTATGTAAACCCCAGAAAAGGTCAGTTCTATATTCTTGACAAGAACACAGCCTGCAAGGTAAATCACATTGTTCTTCCCATTCCCACAAAGGTTACAAAGGGCAAGCTCATGTGCCCCACAATTCACGGCAATATGCTTGTCGGCCCCACAGCTGAGGAGCTTGAGGACAAATACGACAAGTCAACAAACGCCGAGGGACTTGACAGCATCCGCGTTGATGTTCAGAAGCTCATTCCCGGCGTTATCCTCAGCGACACAATCACTCAGTATTCAGGTCTTCGCCCGAACCGCAACCCCGAGGGACTTAACATTGACACCTATGACGATGTCAAGCATTATGTCAACCTTTCTGGCGTTCGTTCAACAGGTCTTACAAACTCCGTTTCATGCGCAACTTATGTTGCAAGCCTTCTCAAGCAGATGGGTCTTAACATGGTATGGAACGAAAACTTCATTTCAAAGCGCAAGGGCATTGTCCGCTTCAAGGAGCTTTCAAAGGAAGAACAGCACGAGCTTATCAAAGAGAATCCTCTTTACGGCAATATCGTTTGCCGCTGTGAGACAATCACAGAGGGTCAGATAGTTGACGCTATCCACGCTCCCATTCCCGCAACAACGGTTGACGCCATCAAGCGCAGACTTCGCGCAGGCATGGGCAGATGCCAGGGCGGCTTCTGCGGACCTAAGGTAATCGAAATCCTCGCCCGTGAGCTCGGTGTAAGCGCGGACGAAATCCGTAAGAACAACAGTAAATCATATATGGTTTGCGGAAAGGTTAAATGAGGTGAACGCTATGTATGAAATGAAATGTGATGTCTGCGTTGTCGGCGGAGGTCCCGCAGGTCTTGCCGCGGCGGCAGCAGCCAAAAAAGAGGGCGCAGAGAAAGTCCTCATCGTTGAGCGCGACGAATCCCTCGGCGGAATCCTTCAGCAGTGTATTCACCCCGGCTTCGGTCTGAAGCTTTTTAACGAGGAGCTTACAGGCCCCGAGTATTTCGGCAGATTCATTGACGAAATCGAAGCGGCAGGCGTTGAGACACTTTTAGGCAGCATGGTGCTTGAGGTTTCCGAAAACACCGTTACCTGCATCAATTCGGAATACGGCGTATGCGAAATCACAGCGAAGTCAATAGTTCTCGCTATGGGCTGCCGTGAAAGAACACGCGCAAATATAGTTATCCCCGGCACTCGTCCCGCAGGCGTATATACCGCAGGCACAGCTCAGAGACTTATGAACCGTCAGAACGAAATGGTCGGCAAAAAGGTTGTTATCCTCGGCTCGGGCGACATCGGCATGATCATGGCTCGCCGCCTTACTCTCGAGGGTGCAAAGGTTGAGGCAGTTGTTGAAATCATGGACTTCCTCGCAGGTCTTACAAGAAACAGAGTTCAGTGCCTTGACGACTTCAATATTCCGCTTCTTCTTTCTCATACAGTTGTCGATATCAAGGGCAACGACCGTGTTGAGGGCGTTGTAATCGCTCAGGTTGACGAAAATAAAAAGCCCATTGAGAGCACAAAGAAATTTATCGAGTGCGACACGCTCCTTCTTTCAGTCGGTCTTATCCCCGAAAACGAGCTTACAAATAACGCAGGCATTAAAATCAGCCCCGTTACAAAAGGTCCCGAGGTTAATCAGTACATGCAGACAAGTATTCCGTCGGTTTTCGCCTGCGGCAATGTTGTTCATGTAAACGACCTTGTTGATAATGTATCCGCCGAAAGCGCGACAGCAGGCAAAAACGCCGCTCTTTTCGCGGCAGGCAAGCTCAAAGCGGCCGACGCCGTTAAGGTTGAGGCAGGCGAGAATGTGCGCTATGTATGCCCGCAGTATGCCGTACCCGAGGACGGAAAGGTTGACCTTTATTTCCGCGTAATGAAGCCCGCTAAGAATGTTAAGATTACCGTATTTGACGGCGAAAAAGAGCTTTTCAGCCGCAAGGCAGTCAAGGTTAATCCGGGCGAAATGGAAAAAGCCACAGTGTCCGTCAAGGATATTGCCGCTCTCAGAGTTGCTGTTAAGGAGGCGTAACGCATGAAAAAAGAAATTATATGCACCGTATGCCCCATGGGCTGTGTTATCACAGTTGAGGGCGAAAACGGAAAGATAGATTCCATTGAGGGTTTCACCTGCCCGAGAGGAAAGAAATACGCTGAGGACGAGTTCATCGCTCCCGTCCGTATTCTCACCTCCACCGCCAAAATTTCGGGCGCGAAAGCTCCCCTCGTTGCCGTCAGAAGCAAGACTCCCGTTCCTAAGGATAAGCTTTTTGACTGCATGGCGGAAATAAGAAAGCTGAACCTTACCGCTCCTGTTAAGCGCGGCGACGTTCTTATTGAGAATGTATGCGGCACAGGCGTTGATATCGTTTCATCGGCAGATGTTAAATAAATAAAAAAACCTGCGGATATCTCAGACGAGGTATCCGCAATTTTTTGTTTTAGGCAACACGGTTCGGATATATATCACTTCGTATTTCTATTGCAATATATCTGACATTATGGTATATTTAACTTAACTTCAATTCACGGAGGAATGAAAATGCTTTTATTAAGAAAAATTTTTGCGTTTATTCTTGCGCTGATTCAGACCTTTCTGATAAATATCGGCATCAAAAAGCCCGATATGAAAAGCGCGGAAAACTTCCCTGTTTCAAACGAGACCTGCGATTTCACGGTTCCCGACAGCTCTGAAACAGACCTTTACAAAACCGTTGAATACGCTTCTTCCCTTAAAAATCAGGTTCAGTGCGCGTATTCCGACAGCGAGAGAAATTCCTACATAATGACAAACTCTCAGGTCGTTCTCACCCACAAGCTCAAGGATGTCGAAAAGAACGCCACACTTGAGGACAAAAACGGAAACATCTACCTTGAGGATACATTCAAATCATTCTACGGCGACAAATTAGGCGTGCGCCGCTATTTTGAGGAATCCTACAAGGACGCGAGAGTAAACACAATCCGTCTCGGCGAGTATTACTATGACTGCCATGTCAGAGACATGAACCGCGGCAAGCTCAAGGTTGACAAGAATTTCCATATCTACAGCGACAGGCTTTACATGGAATATTCACTCCTTGCGGACAAGGCGAGAAAGCTTCCCGCACAGTTCGGCAGTGAAATTACGATTCCCTGCGATAAGGTGAAAGCCGTTGAGATAAAGGACAAAAACGGCACTCACAGCGACACGAAAAATATCGACGCCGCTTCTGTTGAGTACGCCGCGTTTGACATTGACGGCGCGGGCGTTGTCGGCTTCATTGTTCCGTCAGACGGAAGTGCCGCGGGGATTGAGGTTAAAAAATGCTGTTCCGATTACACCGTAACCCTTTTTGCCGACCTGAGCAAATATGACGGAATCAACAAGTATGACGAAACAGGCGGCTATGAGAATTATAAAATCGACTTCGGCTGCCGTGTCTATACCGACAGCACTCACAGCTTTGAGGGCGTGGCGAAAGAGGCTTATGCCGAGAGAAATCCGCTCACCCTCACAATAACCGACAACAACGCTAATGCTAAAGTGCTCGGCTACGACGCGCTCAGAGGTGCATACACAGTTGAAATGGACGGCATCGGCTTCAATTATCCGTATGAATATCCCGATTTCAGATATTTCGTAAAGCTCGCTGTTGAGGGCGACGCCGACGACAGAAATATTTTCGTCCGCACAACAACGCCGAACTCAGGCTGTCTTGAATGTGCCGCTCTCCTTGACAAAAACGACCTGCTCATGCCCGTTGATATTGAGGTATGCAAAAACTTCCAGGGCGACGGCGGCGACGAAAAATATTCCTACACCGACTACTGCTACGGCGATACATTCACGCCCATAACAGTTGAGGGCGGAAGCAAAAAAGAATTTACAGTCGTAAATCTCTATCAGAACTGGGGCAACTTCCCGCTCAAACAGCTTTCTTCAATAGAGTTCCATGTTTCTTATTATCACCTTTCCGTCGGTACGACAGAGAGCAACTGCATCGCTCCCTATTTCGTAATGGGCAGAGACGGCTGGACACTTCCCGATTTCAGAACGGGAAGCGGTCATATGTGGTCAAGTCAGCCTCAGCAGAACTCGGTAGGCATTCTTAAATTTATGACCTACAGAGACAAAGGTGCGAAACAGCCTGTTTATGCTGAGTTTGCGGGCAGTGAAATTCACAGCTACGGCCCGACCTACGCGAGCGTAACCGACAGATATACCTCTGACGGCGGCGCGTTCACCTATGATGTAACACACACCGAATTTCCTCAGAATGACGAAAACAGAACATATTATACCCTTGATGTGAAATTCAACGACACAATAACATTTGAGAATTTCAAGAAGGATTTTGACATTTTCTATTTTGACGGCAGATTCGTTACCTACGACAAGACAACATATCTTGACGAAAATAACAGTCCCGTTATCGGCGCGGTTTCGGCTGACACGGCTTATCACACTCTCGGAGACGAAGCTCCGTACATGGGCTTCTGCCACACCGTAAGCAACACGGCAAATGAGTATTTCGGCTGCAACTTTGCCCTGCTTATAAAGGACAGCAAAATCACCGTCGGCGGCAGCGAAAAGAATATCCCGTTCGCGTTCAGAGAGAGCGGCGACGCTGAAATTACCGAGGGCAGTCTCACGCTCGACACCGAAAACATAACCTTCAACGCGGGCGACAGCATTAAGATTGACCTCATTCTCATGCCGTGGGGCTCGGGCGAGGAGGATAATGACGCTCAGGTTCTCAAGGTTCGCGAGGACAGTCTGCTCAAGCCCGTTACAGCAGTTGACGGCGAGAATGACGGCTATATCCCCACTGCAAAGGCTCAGAACAATGAAGCCACTGTTACCGTCAAGGGCGGCAGAGGCAACAATGTTATAAGAATTGACGGCTTCACCACAATGCAGAAGCCGCAGATTCAGATAAAGACCGCCGACGGCTGGGAGGATTATGAAATTTCCTCCGTCTGGGGCTATGACGGCTACATGATAAGAACCGCTCCCGACGGCACATATTCCGTTTCTTTCGTGTATAATGCCGAAAATCCCGACACAGAATACACTTTCAGAGTCAATTGCGGACGGTAAAAAGCTGATTTTTCACAGAAAAATGAAATTTTTTCAAAAAAATCAACAGAAAAAATCAAAATTCAGTTGAAAAAACTGTAAGGATATATTAAACTATATTCAATAATAATTTTAGGAGGATAAAATTATGAAGAAATTTTTAGCTATTCTCATGGCACTCGTTCTTATCGCTTGCTGCTTCTCAGCTTGCAGCGGTACGGCAAAGAAAGATGACAACACAGACAAAGTCATCAAAATCGGCGTTTTCGAACCCGCATCAGGCGACTCAGGCGCAGGCGGCAAGAAAGAAACACTCGGCATGCAGTACGCAAACTCCAAGACACCCACAGTTGACATCAACGGCGAAAGCTACAAGGTAGAGCTTGTTTATGCTGACAACGGCTCTGACCAGGCAAAAGCTCCCGCGGCAGCTTCAGAGCTTGTTGGCAAGAATGTTGCTATCGTTCTCGGCTCATACGGCTCAGGCGTTTCAATCGCAGCTTCCGAAACATTCAACAACGCAGGTCTTGCAGCTCTCGGCGTAACCTGCACCAACCCCAACGTAACAGCAGGCAACGATCACTATTTCCGCATCTGCTTCCTTGATCCCTTCCAGGGCACAGTTCTTGCAAACTTCGCTCAGAGCAAGTTCCAGGCTAAGAAAGCATACTGTCTCGGTGAGCTCGGCAACGAATATGATCAGGGCCTCATCAGCTTCTTCTCACAGGCATTCAAAGCAGCAGGCGGCGAAGTAATCTCCGACTCCTTCCCGACCAACAACTCCGACTTCAGCTCTTACATCAACAAGGCTAAGAGCGAGGGCTGCGATGTTCTCTTCTGCCCCGTATCAATCGCATACGCAACTCAGATAGTTGCTCAGGCAGCAAAGCTTGACGTTAACTTCCCGATTCTCGGCTCTGACACTCTTGACGACAACACCGTTCTTGCAGCAGCTAAGGGCACAGACATTAAGCTTTATGTTTCAACCTTCTATGCAGAGGGCGCAAACAAAGACTTTGATGACGGCATTAAGAGCTACATCAACACCAACGCTGACGCTAAGACAGCTAACGGCAACGACGACACAATCTCAGCTGTTACAGCAATGGGTTATGACGCATACTATGTAGCACTCGAAGCTATTAAGGCTGCTAAATCAGCAGATCCCGCGGCTATCAAGGCAGCTCTTCCGTCAGTTACCTACACAGGCGTTTCAGGCGACATCGCATTTGACGAAATCGGCGACGCTATCCGCGACACAGCTTATATCAAGACAGCTGACACAGCAAACGGCGCATGGGCATTCGAGACTCAGCAGCAGGTTGCTAAATAAACTACAATTTTAAACCGTTAAAGGGGAGCCTTGCGGGGCTTCCCTTTTGGTAATTTAGCTCCGTATTTTCGGAGGTTTAAAGAGGTAAGCTATGGAATTTATTATTTCTCAGATATTGTCCGGCATTTCCCTTGGCGGTCAGTATGCTCTCATAGCTATCGGCTACACGATGGTTTACGGCATTCTCCGCCTGATTAACTTCGCTCACGGCGATGTTTTTATGGTTGCAGGACTTTTCATGATATATCTTTCGGCTTCTTTGCCGATTTATGTTGCAATTCCGCTTACGATAGTTCTCACCGTCCTGCTCGGCTTCATCATTGAGCGCGCGGCTTATAAGCCCCTGCGTTCAGCTCCGAGAATGTCGGTTATGATTTCGGCAATCGGCGTCAGCTATCTTTTGCAGAATCTTGCTCTTTACGCAACAGGCGGTCAGCCCAAAACATACGTTTCAATCCCCTGGATTTCAAAGACAATCCGTATTTTCGGCGCACCGACAAGAATCGTTACTGTTATAACTCCCGTTCTTGTTATCGTGCTTGTTGTTCTTCTTTCACTTCTTATCAACCACACCAAAATCGGTATCGCCATGAGAGCGGTTGCAAAGGATTTTGAGACAAGCCAGCTCATGGGCGTTAAAATCAACAAGGTTATTTCAATAACCTTTATTATCGGCTCATTCCTTGCGGCAGTGGGCAGTCTCCTTTATTTTACCAACTATCCCACAGTTGTTCCCATGTCAGGCGCAATGCCCGGTCTTAAGGCTTTCGTTGCCGCTGTTTTCGGCGGTATCGGCTCAGTACCCGGTGCGGTTATCGGCGCGTTCATTATCGGCATATGCGAAACTCTCATCAAGGGTACGGATTTTGCCGTATTCTCGGACGCTTTCACATTTGCGCTTCTTATTATCATTCTTGTTGTTAAGCCCACCGGTATTTTCGGTGAAAAGGCTACCGACAAGGTTTAAGAGGGAGGGTTACTTATGTCGAACACAAATAAAAAATCAAACAAAGGCACATTTATAACCCTCGGTATTATCCTTGCGATTTTTGCGCTGACAGTAATCCTTGAAAACACAATCAACGCGAACTCGCTTCTCTTCACGGTTATCCGTAAGGGCGCGGTTTATTCGCTAGTTGCTGTTTCCATGAACCTGCTCAACGGCTTCACGGGTCTTTTCTCACTCGGTCAGGCAGGCTTCATGCTCCTGGGCGCATATACATACGCTATTCTCACTATTCCGGGCAATGTAAGAGATACGGTTTATTATCTTTTCCAGGGCTCGTCATTCAATTTCAGCTTTGTTGACTCGCTTAAATCCGTTTTCGGCGACAGCGGAGCAGGCGGCACAGCCGCGCTTATTATCGGCGTTCTTCTTGCAATTATTTGCTCAGGTATCGTTGCGGCAATATTCGCTTATCTTATCGGTCTTCCCGTTCTCCGTCTTAAGAGCGACTATCTTGCAATCGCGACTCTCGGCTTTGCCGAAATTCTCCGTGCTATTTTCCAGTGGGACAAGCTCGGTAAGGTAACCAACGGCGCAAACGCTCTCAGAGGTTACCCCACATTCGCGGATTTCAACATTAAAGACGACATGGGAAGAATAGTTTTCAGACTTTCTTCTTTCATTCCGCTTCTTGTTGCGGGCGTCTGCATTTTCATCATTGTTCTGCTTATCAATTCATCATACGGCCGCGCATTCAAGGCAATCCGCGACGATGAAATTGCCGCAGAGGCAATGGGTATCAACCTTGCAAAGCACAAGAGCCTTTCATTCTGCATAAGCTCATTTTTCGCAGGTGTAGGCGGCGCGCTTTTCGCAATGTTCGCTTCAACAGTTCAGGCCAAGACCTTCACCTCCGCAATGACTTATGAGATTCTTCTCATCGTTGTTATCGGCGGTATCGGCTCTGTGTCGGGAAGCTGCTTAGCGTCTTTCCTTTACATCGCCTGCTCAGAGTGGTGGCTCCGTTTCCTCGATAACACTCAGTTCATCGGCGACTGGCAGGTTCCGCTTCTCAAGAACGGCTTCCGTATGGTTGTTTTCTCAGTCATCATCATGATAGTTGTTCTGTTCTTCAGACAGGGTATCATGGGCGACAGAGAGCTGCCGGATATATTTAACGGCAAAAAGAAAAAAGTGAAAAAGGAGGCTAAATCAAAATGAGCAATAATGTCCTCCATGTAGAAAATGTTACAATGCAGTTCGGCGGCGTTGTAGCGGTTAATAATCTTTCACTTGATATTCCCGAGGGTAAAATCGTTGCGCTTATCGGCCCCAACGGCGCGGGTAAAACCACAGCGTTCAACTGCATTACGGGCGTTTATGAGCCGACAAACGGTCTTGTTGAGTTCATGGGCAAGCCCATAGTACGCAATCATCCCACGGGCAAAATGAAAAAGAATTACAAGGGCGAGAACGCCGACAAATATCTCGGCAAGGTAATCTCCCCCACACCCGATATTATCACAGAAAAGGGTATCGCGCGTACATTCCAGAACATCAGACTCTGGAAGAGCATGACCGTTTTTGAAAACGTACTTCTTGCAAAGCACATGCGCGCGAAGCAGAATTTCCTTTCCGCCACATTCAGAGGCAACGCCAAGGAAGAAAAGCGCATGCGCGAGGAAACGATGGCTCTTCTTGTTGAGCAGGGACTTGATAAATTCAAGGACGAAATCGCGACAAGTCTTCCTTACGGTCTTCAGCGCAGACTTGAAATCGCGAGAGCTCTCGCCTCCGACCCGAAGCTTCTTCTTCTCGACGAGCCCGCGGCAGGCATGAATCCGCAGGAAACACAGGAGCTCGCTGAATTCATAAAGGAAATCAGAGACAAATACAATCTGACAATCTTCCTCATTGAGCATCACATGGACCTCGTTATGCAGATTTCCGATTACATTTATGTTATCGACTTCGGCAGCGAAATCGCACAGGGCGTTCCCGAGGAAATTCAGTCAAATCAGCGTGTTATTGACGCATATCTGGGGGTTGTTGAAGATGAGTAATGCAATACTGAAAATCAATGATCTTAAAGTTAATTACGGCGGTATCGAGGCTGTTAAGGGCATCAGCTTTGAGGTTACAGAGGGCGAAATTGTTACCCTCATCGGCGCAAACGGCGCAGGCAAAAGCTCAACGCTTCGCTCAATCGTCAGCCTTGTAAAGCCCGCGTCGGGCACAATCGAGTTCAACGGTGAAAACATCGCGGGCATGGACACAACCTCTATCGTAACAAAGGGCATTACTCTTGTTCCCGAAGGAAGAAAGATTTTCCCCGACCTCACTGTTGAAGAAAATCTTAAAATCGGCGCATATCTTCGCAAGGACGACCTTACAAAAGACCTTGAGTGGGTTTACTCCCTTTTCCCGAGGCTTAAGGAACGCCACTGGCAGGCAGGCGGCACGCTTTCGGGCGGCGAGCAGCAGATGCTGGCGGTTGGCCGCGCTCTTATGAGCAAGCCCAAGGTAATCATGATGGACGAGCCCTCGCTCGGCCTTGCTCCCCTCGTTGTAAGAGACATTTTTGAAATCATCAAAACTGTCAATCAGGAGGGTATCACCGTTCTTCTTATCGAGCAGAATGCTAATATGGCTCTCAAGGTAGCCCACCACGGCTATGTTATGGAGACAGGCCGCATCACAATGAGCGGCACAGGCCTTGAGCTTCTCGAAAATGAGGAAATCAAAGAAGCGTACCTCGGCAAGCAGAAGAAATAAACGCAACAATTTATAACTTGAATCCGCTCATTATGTCAGCTTTGGTTGGTGGACATTCGGGCGGATTTTTTGTATCATCTTTGTAAACAATAATTGCAAAGGTGTGAAAAGTATGAGAAAATACTATCTGGACAACATCCGCATGACGACGGTTGTGCTTGTGGTGATTTATCATGTGATTTATATGTTCAACGGCGTCGCTTCTGACGGTATCGCAGGCGCGTTCAGTGCCGTTCAGTATCAGGACGCGGCGCAGTATCTGCTCTATCCGTGGTTTATGGTGCTTCTGTTCATAGTGTCGGGTATGTGCTCAAAATATTACCTCGACAGCCATTCCGACGGCGAATTTATCCGCTCACGCACAAGAAAATTACTCGTTCCGTCAACAGTCGGTCTGCTCATGTTTCAATGGATTCAGGGTATAATCAATATGAAGCTCGGCGGCGCGTTTGAAACCATGCCGAATGTGCCGAAAGCCGCACTTTATTTTATCGCTGCCGTTTCGGGTACAGGTGTTCTGTGGTACATACAGATGCTGTGGCTGTTTTCAATCCTGCTTGTACTTTTGAGAAAGACAGAAAAAGGCAGATTTTATAATCTCTGCGGTAAGGTCGCAGGCAATCCCGCCTTTCTGCTTCTCTCGGGCGTTGCGGCTTTTGTGGCGGCGCAGGTGTTAAACGCTCCCGTTGTAACTGTCTATAGATTCGGAATTTACGGCTTTGCTTTCTTTTTCGGCTATTATGTTTTCACTCATGAAAAAGCTACAGACCGCCTTGTGAAGCTCAGATTTCCGCTCGCCATATCCGCCGCTGTGCTTGGCGCGGTCTATACTGTAAAATACTTCGGGCAGAATTTTGCCGCCGTTCCTGTAATTAACTGTCCGCTTGCCATGGCGTATATGTGGTGCGCTTGTCTCGGAATAATCGGACTTGCGAAAAAATACGCTGATTTTTCCAACAGGTTCACTCAATTCATGAGCCGCAAAAGCTGGGGACTTTATGTTTTCCATTATCTGCCCGTTTCCGTCTGCGGACTGTTCCTGCCGAAGACAGGTCTGCCGCCGATTCTTATTTATATCATCACGGGCGTTTCGGCGTTTGTAGTCGCGTTCGTGCTTTATGAAATTATTTCGCGCGTTCCATTTTTAAGATGGTGTGTGCTCGGCATAAAAAAGGAGAAGAAAAATGTTCAGTGAAAATCTTGTAACTTTGCGAAAATTAAATGACATGACGCAGGAGGAGCTTGCCGAAAAGGTGGGTATTTCGCGTCAGGCACTTTCCAAATGGGAGTCGGGCGAAACTCTGCCTGACCTTGAAAGATGCAGAAGCCTTGCTGAAATTTTCGGTGTTACGATTGACGACCTCGCGAATTTTGAAGCGAAGAACAACTACGGACTGTCTGTTCCGCCGAAGGGCAAGCACCTTTTCGGCGTACTTACCGTCGGTGAAAAAGGACAGGTCGTGATTCCTGCCGAAGCACGCAGATTGTTTAACATTAAGGCAGGGGATAAGCTGGTTGTTCTCGGCGACGAGGCACAGGGCATCGCACTTTTAAAAGCCGAGGGATTTCTTTACATGGCGGATGTGATTCGCGGCGGTTTAGAGATTGACAATTCCCGCTGAAAGTTGTAAAATTTTCTTATCAAATCCAAGGAGAATTTTATGGCGGAATTTAAAACAAATGTAATGCGTTTTCTCGATCAGAAAAAGATAAAATATATCCCTCACGAATACCCTGTCGGGGAGGACATTCCCACCGACGCGGTAACCGTTTCGTCCCTTATAGAAAAAGACCCGTCGCAGGTCTATAAAACTCTTGTAACCGTCGGCGCTTCCAAGAAAAACTATGTTTTTGTCATTCCCGCCGCCGCTCAGCTTGATTTCAAAAAATGCGCCAAAGCGGCAGGGGAGAAGAACATTGAAATGATTAAGCAGAAAGATCTGCTTCCGCTCACGGGTTATATCCACGGCGGCTGTTCTCCTCTCGGCATGAAAAAGCCGTTTAAAACATTCTTTCAGCAGGATGTTCTGAGCCTTGACACAGTTATCGTCAGCGCGGGTAAAATCGGGCATCAGATAGAAATTGCCCCCGAGCTTATCATAAAGCTATCGAACGCAAGAACCGCTGATGTCATTTTTTTCGAAGCATAATTTGGGGCTATCGCATTAGGCACAGTCCCGTAGGGCAACTATTTAATATGTACTGGTGCAGTCGGATGGCTGCACCTTTTCTTTTAAGCAATCAGCCTCATTTTATCGGAATTATTCCTGATTTCTTCTGTTAATGTTTCTATCTCTGCTTCTGTCGGTATATCAATCATACCAATCGCTGTGAAATAAACGTCAACCTTAACCCGCTTTTTGCCGTCAATCTTTTCGCTTTTGTGAACTTCAATCCGTTCAATCAGCATATTCAATATTTCAGGTGTAAGAGTTTTGCATTCGGAAAATGCTCTTAATCCCTTTAAAAGCATCATACGCATATCAACTTTCTTCTGCTCAGAGCTTTCAAGAAGATTTGTCTTTTTCTCAATATCTTCCTTCAGCTCTTTTTGCTCCGCTTCGTAATCAGCAGTCATTTTCATAAAGCGTTCATCTGATATTACATTTGCCATATTTGATTCAAACAGTTTTCCGATGGCTTTGTCGATTTCAAAAATTCGCTTTTGATTTCGTTCAATCTCAATTTTCATATTATTCACATCTGCGTTGAGTGTTTCATTCTGCTTCATTTTTGCAAGAAAAAGAAACACAGACTGATAACAGCTTACGAAATCTGAAAGGTTGCTAATTGATTCAAGTACTATCTGCTCAAGAACTACATTTCTGATATAGTGAACAGAGCATATGTCATAAATAAAAGCAGGCACTGTTTCCAGCCCTGCTTTCATTGCGGCGTGTAATCTTCGGTGTCCCGAAATTACTTCATATTCGTCCGCTGTGTTTTCAAGCGGTCTTACTATTAAGGGAGAAAGAATGCCTTGCTCCCGTATGCTTTCAATGAGATTGTTCATTTCTTCATTGTCCTGTACCTTGTAGGGGTGTCCATCAAAGGGCTTCAATTTTTCTGCCGGAATTGTAACCGGGTTATTTAAATTTAATTTCATCTGTAAAAATTCCTTTCTAATATTTTTCGTTCAAGTTGATATTCTTTTTTTACCAAATCAAAAAGGCGGGGAGATTCGTCATAAATCTTCTCCGCCTGTTTTAAGTTTTTTCTTAACGGTGTAATGCGTTCTGTTAATGCTTTTCGCTCATCTTTGTACTTTTGCCTATCTTCGGGTTCTGCCCGCCTGCGTTTGTTGTCGGCAATGTTTCTTTCGTGTTCAAGCCGTGAGATTTCATATCTTGTGTTTTCAATATATTCTGATATATCTGAAAGTGTTTCAAGGTTTTCGGATTTCAGAAAGTTGTATTCTGCAATATACTTCTCAATATTCTGTGCTTCGTGTCTTAACTCAACAGACTGTACAGCATATTTCTTTGCTGATTTCATAAGTTCAAATAAGGCAAGGATGATATATAGAACAGCACATACCAATATTTCACCTGTACTTTCACTGTTTTTAACCGAAAAATTTAATTCTTTCATCATTTTCGTAACGGGAGTGTATTGATGTTTGTAAGGGGTGTGACTGTTCCACTCATCTCTGTAAAAATACGGCTTGCTGTGGTTAGTGTTGAAGTATTCAGCGATTATTTCATCGGGAAATCCTATGTTTTTAAGCCTTACAGCTCGTTCCCAGTCCTTACTTTTAATTGACATTCTCCGCCAGTCTATTGTATATCCGAGTCCGTATAACTGCTGTTGAAATTCTTTAGGCTTTGATGAATATTTAAGACAATATTCAATATCACGCTTCAGCATATCTCTGTGGGTAAGTTTTCCCGCCTTGTGAACCCATACCTCATTTTTATTCCCCGGTGTGTGAATGGGAGCGTTTTCTAAAACCGAGAGCTGATATTCTTTGCAAATTGTATCAGACATATTTCTCAGTGCTTCATAGTCTGATTTGTAATTACAGTATTTTTTACCGTCAACAAAAGAAACGGCATTAAGCACAAAGTGATTATGATAACAGCCCGTGTTACAATGAGTTGCAACAATAACTTCAAATCTGTCACCCCATAGCCGTTCCGCAAGCTCAACTCCGATTTTATGAGCTGTGTCAGCATCAATCTCATCTGACTTAAAGCTTTGATAAGCGTGATAACAAACCCGTTTGTCTTTTTCTTTACTCCAACGCTTTCGGGTTTCGTTAAATACACTAATTGCATTATCCTGTCGGCAGTTTATACCCGTAACATATTCGCATTTTTCGGTTTTAAGTTCATCTGCGGCATATTCAATTACATTTGCGACAGAGTGTAATGCGGTACGGTTTTCCTCTGTTGTTTTTTCGGGATTACAGGCATAAACAATAACATCACGAACACCGTTTTTAATAGGCCATATTGAAGTTACTGCCATTATCCGCCTCTAAATGATTTCCATAGTTCTTTTTCAATACAGTCAAGCTCGTTAAGATGTTCGGTGAGCTTTTTGCTTTCAACAAACCCGTTACCGTTTGCATAATGCACAAGCTGATTTATGTTATTGCCCACACGCCGTATTTCACGGATAAGATTGAAAAAATCAACAGGCGGTGCAGGGTGGATTTCCACACCGTTTAACACATTACGGATAAAGGCTTCACGGGATAAACCGCTTGTTTCAACCTTTTCATTAAGTTTTTCAAGTTCAGTATCATTCAGTCTGACATTTACTGTATTATTTCTTTTACGCATAATTATTCCTCCATATTTTAGGGATATTAAGGGATTTACCCTTAACAAGCGTTTGACTTTGGATTGCCAAAGTCGTTGCTTGTTACAGTATGAGACGCACACCGTGAGCGGTTATTCGGGACAGCTTCTGTGCGTTAAAAAAGCAACTGAAAAACACAGTAAGTATCTGAAATCCGCCTTGATGTGCGTCTTTGTTATGAGCCTTAATGGCTCGCTTTTTATTGTATTTTTAATGTTTGAGCCGTATATGATTGTTTTGGCTCATAGTCCGAATGCCGAGAGTGAATTTAAAATATCATCTTCGTTATTCTCTTTCGGCACGGTTGTTTCTTTACTTGCCGAAAACGAAGCTACACGAGTAAGCTCTTCGTGAACAATTTCTCTTATGTCCTCAAGATAAGTGTCATATCCCGATTTTCCCCGTTGTATTTTCTCTTTTACAGCATTAACAATAAATGCGTTTCTTGAACCGGTCAGAGAATTGAGATAATCAATACAGTCAACTTCGGTATTCAAATCAAATCTCACATTTATCCGATATGAGTTTTTCATATTGTTTCGTTCTTTCTTAACTGAATATCTGCAAGATTTTCATATCCCTTTGCGGCGGCACAAATATCGTCAATAAAGATTACACGGTTTGGATTGTATTTGTAAAAATGCTTTACAAGACAACTTCCGCCGCCCGTGATATACAGCTTCATTGTATTTTCATCATAACCGTGTTCACGAAGTCTTCTGAAAATATCACTGACATATTCACCTGCAACCTCTTTAATGATTTTCAAATCATCTTTTCCTATGTCCGCTGTCCCGTTAATGAACACCTCGTCAATAATCGAATCGTCAATATTTCTGCTTGTTCTTCTTGCGAACTGCTCACGCACAGCGAGGTTGCATTGATAAGTGCCGTATTTTTCTGTTGCCATCGTTTTTGTAACGGGGAATTTATTGATAATCTGCAATATGTTCATTGTTCCGTTTCCTATATCGGCAATAATATTAACACTGTTCATTTGAGATACAATATCCGCAACGGCGGCATATCCTTGTGGATAAACTTTTACACCACTGATTTTTATGTGATAATCCCTGTGGTGATAATTAAAATCAACGGTTTCGTTCTTTGAAAGATATGCTGAGAACTTTTCATTTTGTCCTGCTGTCCAAGTCAGAGGTAATCCGACTGCAAGGATAACATCTGCATTTGTAATACCGCTTTCTTCAAGTTCAGTAGCAACAGCGGCAAGAGTGAGAACATAATAGTCCTCATCGTTTACTTTTTCGGCTGTAAATTCCTTATGTCCCTCACCGATAAGGTAATATCTGTTTTCATAAACGAGCATATTTTTTGTAAAAAGCGGTTTTGAATTAAAACACATAATTCCGCTTTTGAAATAGTGGTTAGCGGTTTTCATATTCCCATAATCGTGATCTATTCCTATAATTATTTTGTCATTGAATTTAATCATACTTTGTCCTTTCTGCCTTTCGGCAATTTTATTTATTTTTGCGGTATGCTTTTTGTCGGCAGGCGTTACTGCAAAACTTGGCATCATTCCGCTTTGAAACAAAAGAAGCGGAGCAGACGGAACAGATATGTTCCGAATGATGCTCCTGCTTCTTTTCTTCAATTCTCTTTTGTTTTGCGATACTTCTGCAATCGGACAAATGACAGTATTTGCGGTAATTGCAAATTGTGTAAAATACCTTACCGCAGGTTTCACATTTCTTTTTCCAAACATGATAGCCGACATTGTTCTCATACCAATACTTTAATGTTTCCTGTTCGGCGTATTCCCGTTCCGCCGCACTTTCATATTCAGATTGTGTTACAGATAATTCTTCCGTTTGCTGGTGGCGACTTTCGACACCACCTCTTGGGCATTTTTTCTGTAACATTGCTTCTGCCAAAGTTAACATAAATACCATCTCCCGTTACTCTCTATTTCAGATACTGATTAAACCGTTGCATTGTCCTTTTGAGAGAAAGTGCAAAAATCCTCCGCCTCAGTTTTTGTTTTCCTGTACATCCGACACCGTTCCTATGCCCGTCCGCTATCGGTACGACCATGTATTTCACCGAATAATTTTCTGCTTCGCTTGTTCAAAATCTTCCTCTGAACACGGAAATCCGCTGTCATGGCAAAGCCGTTGTATCCTGTCGGCAGGGTATTAAGTTGTATGAAAGTTTTGTTTTCCATAAATACCTCCGACAGAATAACCAAAATGTTTCTGAAAACTCAGGCATAAAAAAACAGCCCTCTGAAATCAATTCAGAGAGCCGAAAACAGTTTCGAAAATTGAGTTTCCGTAAACTTTAGTAATTAAATTAGTGTGTCATAGTCATGTGTTTACCGCATTTCTCATCCTCTCTTGTATTATCAGGATTTTAAAACTTCACCTTATTTTAATACAAGAATTATGAGAAATTTGTCGCTTTTTAGGGCAGATAAAAAATTTTTGTAATGGATTATGAACGAAAAATCTCCTGTTCATATGTAAAATAAATCTTACAATGTCAATAAAAAACAAAAAGCTCATGATTTGCGATAGTTGAATACTATATCGCAAATCACGAGCCTGATTCCGATTGAGTTATATTTTATTACTTTAATTCTAAAAAATTTGTCAGTTTATGTTGCGTAAGAAGATTTAAATCATTTTGGAATTTGCTGAGTTTTTTATTTAGCCAATGCTTTGCCTATATCGTAGTGGTAACCATATGAGAACGTTCTGAAAACACTCCCGTTCCTATATATTTTGCCATTTTTTATAGTGTATGTGCCATCAGTTACAATTATTTTTTCTTCCCAGCGTTCTGCAACATGTAAACTGTTACCATTTCTGTGAAGCACTACTATCCAGTGTTGATCATTAACGAATTTTAAAATATCACCTGTTTTAATATCAGCGGCATTAGTAAACTTTGTTCCATGGGAAGCATAGTCATTATATCCATAAACATATTTAAGGAAATCTACACAATATGCGCAGCAGCCATATGCATTATAATCTGAGAGATACGGTTCTGTACTATCTTTCCATGGTGTTGTATTTCCACGATAATTTGGATCAACAAGAAAAGCTGCAACTTTTTTGTCATAATTTGTAGGTGCAGGGATCATAGTATCAATCGTCCCGCCGGTTTTATTGAGTGAACCGTAATTCTCAAATGTTCCAATATGCCCGCTAATCAGATTCCAAACCGCACCGGAATTATTTGAAACCGTGGAAACATACGCCTTTGAAGCGTCACCATTATTGCCGTTTCTCATATTAACTGTACCATTGTTTATCACACTTCCGACAACTGTATTGCTTTGCGTCAGATTGAGTTTTCCGTCATTTATAATTTTGTTGACATTGCAACAGTAAAGTGTTGCTTCGCTGATTTCATTTTTATCCGTTTTCATATTTCTTAAAGCATAAGAATTTGTTCCTGTCGTCTTTAATATTGTACCACTGCTCAACTGAGTATAACCATAGTTTACAATAGTATCTCCTTTTGACTCAAAGCTGCATTTTCCAGCCTCGCCTATGATGAGTTTGGTATAGGTGTTGGCTATAACACAGTATCCATTATCGTTTTTAAGAGTAAGATTATTGAGCCAAGTTTCTTTGTGGTTGAGTACCTTTAAAATTGCCGAATCATTCTTTCCGTTTTTCATTGAAACAGTATGATTTTTACCGTCGATTTTAAGGCTGTCAGCTTCAATATTTATCATAGAATCAACACTGAAATCTTTTTCGACTGTCCATTTATCGCCGCCTTCTTTTGCTGCTCTTGCAAGGTCTGTTGCTGAAGATATTTTGTATGAAACCTCCTGCTTGACTATTTTATCGATCGTTCCACCTGTTTTGTTGAGCGTGCCATAATTATAAAATGTACCAACATGACCTTTGCTCATATTGACTGTACCATTATTTACGATGCTGTCGACAACTGTATTGTCTTGAGTAAGATTAAGGTTTCCGTCATTTGAAACTTTGTTAACATTACAGTAATAAAGGGTTGCTTCACCTGCTTTGTTGTTATCTTTTTTATTATTGAGAGCGACAGAGTCTGTGCCTGTTGAATTTAACATTGTACCACTGCTCAACTGTGTATATCCATAGTTAACAATCGTATCACCCTTGGATTCAAATTTGCATTTTCCGCCATCACCTATAATAAGTTCGGAATTTCCATTTACTATAATACATCCGCCAACATCGTTTTTTAGATTAAGGTTAATAAGTTTGATTTTTACGCTATCATTTAGTTTTATAATTGATGAGTCGGATTTTCCTGTAAGGGTATGATTTTTGCCGTCTATTTTAAGGCTTGCACATGTAATAGTAATTTGAGAATCAATGGTAAAATCTTTTTTTATTGTCCATTTATCTCCGCCCTCACTGGCAGCTTTTTTCAGTCTGCTTTCGTTTCCGATTTTATATAAGCCGAATATTGTTCTGAAAAAATCAACAAAAGCACTTACTTCTTTGTTTTTTGGTGTCGCTGCTGCGGATACAGTATCCAGTGCTATATCTGCTAAATTGGATACAACATCTTTTGCCATAAAATCTGCTGCTGATGCCGCGAAAGGTACGGCAGTTAACAGCATTATTACTGATAATATTATCGAAAATATACGTTTTTTCATTTTTGAAGACTCCTTTTTTATTATTTTTGTTGATGGGTTTTGATTTAATTTTGCTTTAAATCGGTGCATTGGTATTTCCTCCTGATTGTTAATTTGTTTTGTCCTTTGCTGTAGCCCTATTAAACACCAATTTAACAAAACTGTGTTGAAAAATAGAACGAATGGTCAAAAATAGGGAACAAATAGAAAAATCAGTAAATATTTGTTGAAAAAATCTGATTTTTTTGGTAAAATTTTCACGAGGTGATAGTATGTTAATAGCTTTATGTGATGACGAAGCCTTTGAAAACAATAATCTTCATAAACTAATCAACGACTACGCAATTAAATATGACTATGATATTCACTGTGAAGAATTTACTTCAGGCGAAGAACTGCTTAAAAGCAATCTGAAATTTGATATGTATTTTCTTGATTATCAGATGGATGAAATGGACGGGCTTGAGCTTGCCTCAAAGCTCAGAAATGAAAAAAATGACCTTGCGGCCATTGTATTTCTTACTTCATACCGTGAAATTGTTTATGATTGTTTTGATGTAAACACATATCGATTTATAGTTAAACCCATCACCGAGCAGACACTTTCAAAGGTGCTTGACGATTTTATGAAAACTTCTATTCTTTTTTCGCGTATTGCCTTGAAAAAAGACGGTATTATTCAGAATATCAATACCAAAGAAATTTATTATATTGAGTCATATAAAAAAGAATGTACTGTTTGCATGAAAGGCGGCAGCGAAGTATTCAACTGCAGGCTGCATGAAATCGGTGAAAAGCTACACCCCGAATTTTTCTTTCAGCCACATCGCTCGTTCATAGTTAATATGTTTTATATTGTAAAAGATGATAGTAAATTCATTACGATGTCAAATGGGGATACAATTCCAATAAGCAAATATCTCGTCAAAGACTATCGCATTGCTCATTCTCAATTTTTACTGAAATACGGTAGTTAAATCTTTTCTCAATTTAAAATATATCATATCTTAACTGTAAGGGGATGACTTTATGAATTCATTGAGTGAACTTAACCCTATAGCTATCAGATTTATTCTTTATGCAATTGACCAAAGCTTTGTCTTTATAGACTGTATTTTATTGTTATTGATTATTTTCAAAGTTCAGCTAAAAGATAAAAAAGTGATACTTTGGATTTTGCCGATTATTATCATTGCAAGTGCTATAGTTTCTATTTTATCTGGGAATGATAAATTTGGAGATATTCAAACAGCTTTTTTGTTTTTGATTCCTTTTATTGAAATCTTGATTGTTTTAAAAAAACCTCCGATATTAAAATGCTTTGCTGTAGTATTTGCCTACGGCATTATAGAGGATTCTGTTAAATATGTATTAGGAATTTTCATTCCTTCAGATCCCGAGACCAAGGAACTGATTGAGATTGAGATTGAACTTTGCATTGATTTGTTGTTTTTTATCATTTTCGGCATATTGTATATCACTGTTTATAATAAAAGCAATTTGTCTGAAAAGCTTACATATCTGGATTCTGCAACTTTTATATGGGTATGTGCTACGGTAATTGTTTTTATTTTGACAATTGCAGTTCTTAAAGTGGATTATAAGGATTCTAAATACTCATGGATTATCATTGTCAATATTTTAATGTTTTCGTCACTTATCCCATACATAATATCCTCTATGCTTAAGGCAAAAGAAGCCGAGGCATATTTCAGACGGGCACTTGATACCGAAATAAGACATTTTGAAGAAATCAATGAAAAGGACGCAGATCTTCGCCGCTTCAGGCATGACTATGCAAATCATATGAGATGTATTTCAGCCATGATCGAAGATGAGCAAACAGATGAAGTAAAACAATATGTTGAAAAACTCGGAATTGATTTGCAAAGCACCGCCCGTGATTTCTATACGGGGAACTATATCCTTGATATAATTATGTCAGAGAAAAAAACTCTTGCAGGCAGAGACGGAAACACTATTTCTTTTGAAGGTAATTTCCCTAAAAGCGGTATAAGCAACGATGATGTCTGTACAATAATGGCAAACGCACTTGACAATGCTATTGAGGCTTGCAGAAATTCAGATAAAAGCTGTGAAATAAAGGTTAATTCAATCTTTAAGGATAATCAGCTTAGTGTCAGTATAACAAATCCGGTTAAGGATAACCTGTATATAATCGGGAACAGTGTTGCGACCACAAAGCTTGATAAAGCGCATCACGGATTCGGAATAAAAAGCATAAAAAAAGCCGTCGCAAAATACGACGGCATAACTCAACTGAGCTCTGACAATAAGAAATTTGAACTGTTTTTCACTTTGAAATGTAAATAGTCAATTATCTGAAAAACCATTTAAGAATCAAACCGATAATACCTGTTCCACCGGAAAAAAACTGCTGAAAATTAAGTATAAGCTGGTTTATAAACTCAATAATTGCATCCATAATCATTTTTCTCCTTTCGTTTTTTATGCATTATATCATAAATTTTACAATATGTAAAGGGGCGTATCTATATGTTTATCAAAAAAGTAATTTCTGTATTACTGGCATCTTTAATTATTTTCGGAACAATGAGTGTTAGCCTTTATGCTTATGAGGACAAGCCTGACATTTGGAACGGCAAAGCAGCAGACTGCTTTGCAGGCGGCGACGGAACAGAAGAATCCCCGTACAAAATAGAAACAGCGGAACAACTGGCACTTTTGGCGGAGATTCTAAATAACTATACAGGCGAAAGTGCCGAATTCAATGCTGAATTAGTAAACGATATCTATCTTAATAAAACAGATGATTGGGAACTTTGGGGTAATGATAATTACGACGACAAAAATCTAAACAAATGGGTACCCATTTGTTTAATCAGCTACGAAGCTATTGGCGATGATGGAATATATTATGACCATATTAATTCAATTTGTTTCAATGGAAATAACCATTATATATTTGGATTGTATATCAATAATGTAGATGAGGATAATCAGGGGTTATTCAGCTATGCAGATAAAATAAAAAATCTTAATTTAAGCCAATCTTATATTAATGGCAAAAATTTTGTTGGTAGTATTGCCGGGAGCGCAGATGAAATAGAAAGCTGTCAAAGTTTTGTAAGAATTTCAGGTCAAGAATCTGTTGGCGGTATAGCCGGGAGCGCAAATAAAATAGAAAGCTGTCAAAGTTTTGTAAGAATTTCAGGTCAAGAATCTGTTGGTGGTATTGCCGGGAGCGCAGATGAAATAGAAAACTGTCAAAGTTTTGGTAATATTTCAGGTAAAAAATCTGTTGGCGGTATTGCCGGAACTATACAATCGGTTAATAATTGTACAAATAACGCAGATGTAAATGGAGTAACTAATATAGGCGGAATATTTGGTGAAACAGTAATAGAAACTTACATTGCATGGTTTTCAGGATATGATATGTTGTCTGGTTATTCATTAACAGCTGATAACTGTAAAAACAATGGTAATATTCAAGGAACTGATTATGTCGGCGGAATATCAGGCGATGACGAAACCATTTCCTCTTCACCCAATTTTATAAGCACTTCATTAGTTCCCATCATTGTTTCGGATTGCTGTAATAATGGTTCTGTAACAGGCAAAAATTATGTTGCGGGAATTATTCCTGTAGGAGTTGCTGAGCTATCGTTTAATACAGGTAATATAAAAGGAAACTTGTATATAGGTGGCATTTCAGGTTTATCAGATAATAATATGATTAGTAACTGTTATAATACTGGAAATATAGAAGGACAAAAGTATGTAGGCGGTATTACTGGACACGGCACAGTTTATTTTTCATATAACACAGGGAAAATTACAGGAAATCAGAAATATGGTCCTATTTGTGGAGATATATGGATTGATATTCCCGAAAACATCATTAGTAATCTTTCAAAAACAGGTGCAAATACATCACAGGAAGTTAATATATCCACATCTGTAAATTGCTATTATCTTGACAATAATGAAATAGAAATGCGCGGCGACAGTATTGGTACTGCAATCGCTCTTACATCTAATCAGATGTCTAAACCATACTGTTATAAAAACTGGGATTTTGAAAATATCTGGACAATTTCTCCTGAAAGCAAATCTCCTGAATTTATAAAAGATAAGATACCGTTTAACCCTATAGAGTATAATTATGTACATAAATGGGATGGAAAAACAACTGAACCATTTTTCTCAGATGAAAGTCATAACGGCAAAGACGAAAATCATCCATATCTCATTTACAACGTCAAACAGCTTGCATATATAGCTGAAAGAGTCAGAAATGGTGAAAATTATAATAACAAATATTTCAAACTGGAAAATGATATTGATATCAACGGGACAAAAGATAATAACGGTAATAAAATACCATGGGTGAGATATGCCACCGAGTGGACTTCAATCGGAAGCGATATAGATTATCTTAGTAGTAAGTCTGAAAACATTTTCCAAGGTTCTTTTGACGGTGGAAATCATGAAATAAGCGGAATTTACGGTAATTCTCTATTCGGGAAAGTTAAAAACTGTGTTATTAAAAATATTAAAATAACTAATTCATATATACATTCACCAACTTCTTCGGGAGGAATATGCCAAAACGCCTTAAATTCAGTTTTTGAAAACTGCTCCTTTGACGGATATATATATGGTTATCATGTAGGCAGCATCTCATGCCTGGCTCAAAACACAGTGATAGAGAATTGTGTCAACACAGGAACATTATTGGGTGCACTAAATGTTGGCGGTATATCTTGCGAGGCTGAAGAATGCATTATTAAGAATTGTTACAACACGGGTAGTATTTCAGGAATTGAATCTTTAGGTGGAATTGTAGGTACTTCTCAATTATCAAATATTTCAGAATCATTTAACAGCGGAAATATATCCGGGCAACTGTTTCTCGGTGGCATTGTTGGTGATTGTACAATGAACGAAAACAGTAAAATTGAAAACTGCTATAATAACGGATTTATAACCTGTAGCTATATCGGAGCAGGAGGAATAACAGGGGTAATAGATGATGTTTCGTCTAAAGCTAATGTAATTCAAAACTGCTATAATAGCGGAATCGTTTCAATAGAAAAAACTGAATATGAATTTATAAATTTAGAGAAGATATATTCAACTGTTGCTAAAAATATCGTAAACGGATGTATAACAGGTATTATCGCTCCGAATTCTATAAAATCATATTATAAAATTTCTGACTGTTACTATCTTGAAAACAGTTATTGTAGAGGCAGTACAGGGATAAGCCTTGCTTTAGGGCGGGATAGTTCAAAATCCTTATCCGCAGAAGATATGCAAAACGAAAATAGCTTTCCTGAATCGTGGTTTTCGAAAGACGGCGCGTGGACATTTACCGATGGCAATAAAGAATATCTGTTCCCTCAGCTCAAAGGTCTGCCTCACGTTCCCGGTAATGAATATACATTTTCTTATGTTTCCGCCGAAAGCGGAGAAACTAAAATTGCTTCAGCGTCTCCGTATATATTTTCTAACCAAACGAACTATTTCAATTCTCTATATAAAATGGACGGTATTTACGAAGAACTTTTTGACTGTCTGTTAAATGAGAATACACAAAACAGTGTTCTGGCAAAAGCTGAAGTTGCTATGTATAAAATGCAGGGTTCAATATATGGACACTGTTTCGGTATGTCTGCTGTAATGGCTCTGTATATGACAGGCATGATTGATGTCAATGATTTTCAGTGGCAGGCAAAATCTCCTTTTGATTTTCTCAATCCGGTCAACAGCAACACAATAGAAAGTCTGATAAACTATTTCCAGTTAAGTCAGAATATCACAACCCTTTCGAGCAAGATAAACAGACAAAATATAAATCGTGAAACCCGTAACAAAGAAACTGTTGATGAACTTATTAAAGCGTTGAAAACCAATGACTGCGTATTGCTCGGAATATATTCTTTTGGCAAAAGAGGAAGCATATCAGCTGATTTTGAACATCACTGTGTTGTTGCATATAATAACGGCGAATTGACAGAAAACGGCGGAACAATAGGCATCTGGGATCCGAACACTTCACAGAGCGTTACAGGAATGACTATCGAAAAAAGCGCAGATGGTTCATATAATGTTACCGGCAGCATGAATGATTTTTATCTTGGATATGCGATTACTGTTAATGACCTTTTCCCTGCATATGATTTGCTTAATAAAAACATTTCATTGCTTAATCTTGACAGCTTTTCATTTAAGAAAGCGGAAATTAAATCTAATTCTTTAAAAAGCACATCAGAGCAGAGCATCAATTCCACAAATTTAATAACAAGCTATGACAGCTTTAAAATCACAGATAAAAACAACAATACCGCAACCGTTTCACATGGAGAAGTTCAGAAATCATCTACACTTGAAATGGATAACGGAGTGATAATCAGCGAAAATAAAGATTTACCGTTGCGACAGTTTGAACTGCCGGAAAACAGTTCTTCATATACGATAACTCCGCTTGAAAGCAGTAGCTCTGATATAACACTGCTCAGCAGTGAGAAAGAGAAATGGTATTCAATCGTAGATTCTGACGGAACAGCTGAAATTGATTTTAATCTTGCTAAGAAAGAAGTATCAACCGATTCAGAAGAAAAAATCATCCAAAGAATAAGTTCCGGTTATGAAGAAGCTGATACATCATGGAATAACATTGAGATCGAAGGTTATACTGAAGGAATAGACAAAAAAATAGATGAAAATACCTGTTGTTTTTCATCAGATTCCGATACTGAAATGACAATAACTGCAAGCGACGGAATAAACGAAACCGACAAATGCAGTATAGAAGTAGAACAAAATCAAGAAGCAGTTATTTCGGAAATCACTAACACCGATGAAGAGAAAAGCCGCAAAATGGAAATCGACAATGGGTATAAAGAAATCCTCGGATATACAGTATTCTTTGTAAGCGGAATTGATGAATGCAACGAATCAGTATCAGTTGAACCTGGAAAAACCGTGGCAGAACCAGAAACAATTAAAAATCCTGTACAAAGCTCAAATTATGTATTCAAAGGCTGGTACACCGAAGACGGCGAAAAGTGGGATTTCAAAAATGATACTGTCAACAGCAACATCAGACTGATTGCAAAATGGGAAGAAATAGAAGTAAGGCCTCAAGTCAATGCGACTGTTTTGGGAATAAAAGTTCAGATGAAAGTTTCAGGCATTGACAATTTTGAACGCATTACATGGAACAGTCTCAATGGCAAAGTGGCAACCATTGACAGCGAATCAGGATTGATAACGCTGAAAAAACGAGGCGTATCAACAGTAGTTGCAACAATATATACAGAAGATACTATTTATGAATCTCAGTATTCCCTTAGAGTATATGACCCGATTGAATATATTTTTGTTCGCATTGCAGACGTCTTTAAAGCTATTTTTACCAAATTGAGTATTTAACTTTACTTTATCTGTCGCATAAGGCTTAATTCCAGAGAGTGATTATTCATCTCAGAAATCATTTATCTATGATTATTTTCTATTTTCATCAATGCAATATAGATTTTTAAAGTTTTACCGTCAGTTGAATGTTGCTTTTTATATACAACAAGTTTTAAGTTTTCTGATAGAAGCGACCAAACGAGCGAAGTTTTTTCAGACTCAACTTCTATATGAAAAAAATTTTTTCTGTTACTCATACATAAATCAGCTCAGAATTTACAATTTTAGCAGCACGGTTGCGGATATTATTTATATGCTGAACCCACAGAAGTTGATTATCGGCTTTAAGTTGTTCGGTTACACCTTCGGATTTTACCATATCCTTTACGAGCCGAAGGAACATATCATCTGCCTGTTCGTTCAAATCAGCAAGATATGTTTGTAATGTGCCGTTCATCTGCATAATTGTAAAAATTGCTTTCTTGTGTTCCATAAGGTAACGCTTGTGCCGCATACCCCATGCGCCGATTGGTCTTTCATCCGTTTCTGGCGGTAAAGTTAAATCAGGGATAAGATAGTCTCCGACTTTCGTATAAGTTATTTCCATAAATATACACTCCCGTTATTTGGTAGCTTTATTGTACCGAGGAGTAGGATATTTGTCGAATGTGTGAATGTTTAATATTCTTTTCAAATGAAATAAACACCGAAGAAAAAACGCCCCTTCGGTATTATGCCTTTATGTCTGGTGTTGTAATAATATCCTTATTAGCCTTTCCCTTTAGGTACAGTGTAACCCCAAAATAATCCCTCGTAGGACAATATTAAACCCGGCAGCGATTAAATCGTTGCCGGGCATTGCTTTGCATGGAATTATTCGGATTTCAGCGGCAGGATTAATCTGCCAGGATGGGTGAACACTTCAGTCAGATAATCTCTTGGATTCAGACCGTTCGCTTCGGCGGTGTTGATTATCGAATAAATCATTGCACTTGCCTCGGCTCCCTTTGGCGATGTTGAAAACAACCAGTTCTTCCTGCCGATTACAAACGGTTTTACCGTTCTTTCTGCAAGATTATTGTCTATCGGTATATCCGGATTTTCAAGAAATGCGTATAAATATTTCTTTTCGTTTTTCGCATACTGTACTGCTTTTGCCAGTCCCGAACCCTGTATCGGATTTATCGTTTCAAGCCATGCGTAAAAATCGTCAAGAACAGGCTTTATCTGCTTCTGGCGTTGGTTGTATCTTTCTTCTTTTGATAACTCTTTGAATTCTCTCTCGAGCTCAAAAAGTTTGTTGATTTTTTCAAAGCCTTCTTTTGCCTTTGATGTTTTCTTTATTTCTTCATCAACTGGCATTGCTTCAAGGAATTTTCTCCTCGCATGTGCCCAGCATCCGCATCGGGTTACTCCTGTCAGTTTGTTGTAACCGTCATATCCGTCACATACCAGATATCCCGAATATCCTTTTAAGAATTCAGCTGCATTCTGTCCCTTTCGTGTAGGTCTGTATTCATACAGCTTTATCTTTTCCGTACAGTATATCCACATTCTCGATTTAGCTGTTGCCTTTCTGTCTTTTTCTTTCAGTACCTGAACAACCGTTTCATCCGCATGAATTACTGATGATGACAGAATCCGATTATGTAATTCTTCATATATCGGTCTGAAATATCTGTCTGCCGATTCTATTACCCAGTTTGCAAGTGTTGCTGTTGAGATTTCGGCTTTCATGCTTCTGAAATCTTTTGACAGTCTTTCAAGCGGTACTGCTTTTGCGTATTTCTCATAAAGTATATGCGTAAGCAGCTCTGCCGAACAATAGCTTTTCGGCAATACGGTTTCAGGTGCTTTGCCTTTTACTATTACCGATTTTTCTCCGATTGATTTCTCTGTATATTCTCCACAATCAGGACATTTTACTACCTGTGCATAATGCTTACGACGAAAGATTTTTGCAGGTACATATACCAGCTCTTCGTGCAGATATTCTTTTCCGATTACTGTCATTTCTGTTCCGCATTCAGGACAGGTTTTATCTTCAACTTCATGGATTACTTCTTCTACAGGCAAATCTTTGAATATTTCATCTCTTGTGCGTTTTTTCTTTCGTGAATGTCCTGTAACAACGATTTCTTTTTCTTCTTCCCGGGCTGAGACTGACTGTTCTGTCTCCGCTTCATTGAATAAAGATATTTGTTCGGGATTTGTTTCAACCTGCTTTGTTTTTTCACTCTTGCTTCCGAACGCCATCTTTTTCAGTACAGACAGCTGACGTTTTAATTCTGCGTTTTCTTCCTTCAGTTAGGTGTTTCCCTGCATTAATTCTTCATTCGATTTTGACATGAAAACACCTCCCTGATCTGATGAATTTATCATATCAGAGAAGTGTGTTATTAACAAGAATATTCTGTTAATTTTCAGTAAACTGTTCCGGGTCTGGCATTTTTTATCGCTTTCGGCTGTTCGATTGCAAGACCTTCAAGCTGCCATCTTATCTGCTGTGATGAAAGTTTTCTTGCTTCTGTTTCATCACGGGCCATTTGAACGAGCCATTTTCCAGTCTTTTATACAACAGCAGGAATCCGTCTCCTTCCCAAAGTAAACCTTTCATCTTACTGCGGTTTCTTCCGCAGAACAGAAACAGACTTTTATCAAACGGATTCAGCATAAGCTTTCCCTGAACAATCGCCGCAAGTCCGTCAATTCCTTTCCGCATATCTGTATATCCTGTTACAAGATATACATTGCAGTTATCAGCTATTTCATTGAGCATTTTTCAACACCCGGATTACTGCTGACAAAGCCTCAATATTCATATCCGCAGGCAATGCAATATTTATTTCGCCGTCTGATATTTCTATTTTCTCTGACGAGGCAACTTTATTGTTCAGCGGCACTATCGCAGGTGTTGATTCAATAATTGACTCCCTGACCTTGCGAAGATGATAGTAATATGT
>JAZUFU010000035.1:0-14381 GCA_045640865.1 Acutalibacteraceae bacterium
GCCAGCAGAACCAGTGCGGATAAAACTCTTTTTAACATAACTTTTCCTCAGACGATTACTTTTTAATAACCGACATAACCTTTCTTCCTAATGATTTTACATTTATATCACTTCTGCCCGAGACGCTGTTGCCCGCGACAAACGAGTAATCGTCGCACGCTCCGATGTCCTTGGAAGAAGTTTCATCAAGTCTTTCGATAACATTTAAAAATGTTGCCGTCTGATCGTACATAAGGTTAATGTCGAATTTGTCCATCTCATGATTTTCGCTCACGGCGCACAGATAATCGGGCGCGGTAACGAGGGCAATTTCGGGAATGCCGACATTGAAAAGCGGCTGACCTTCACCGAAGTGGAGGAAGTTATGCCCTCTGAGCGTCATGGTTCTGACATTCGTTCTTTCACGGGCTGAATCCATGTAAATATCATCCATGGCGTTGTTGCCCGTATAGACAAGTTCCGTCTGAATTTTGCCTGTCGGCTTGTATTCGCCGTCAATTTCTTCCCATTCCATGCAGCCGAGGTGCTCAACCGAAACGCCTGCGACAGCCTTGAGATGTCCCTGCTTGCCGTCCCATAAATCACGGTGCATGGAGAGCCATTTTGATGTTGCCTGAACTCCGCCGCCGTCGGAATCCTTGAAAACGGGAAGTCTGAAATGACCTGTTACAAAAACAAAAATGTGATTTCTTGAGAGCTTTTTATCTTTAAGCGCGTTTATAAGCTGGAGCATCGCGACAGGGCCGTTTTCCTCAACGCAGTTTGTGCCGTCCGTGTGGGTGTTGATTATAACGCTTTCCTTGTCGCTTTCGCCTTTGAGTATGCAGTAAAATGTCTCTGTGTAGGCGTGGCGCTGAGTGTCCGCCGTCAGAGTGATTGTGGCTGTTCTGTGCTCCTGCGCCGCTTCAATAACTTTTGCGCCCTGTTCCTCGTCTATCCACACCGCGGGGATTCCCTGGTACTCGAGAATAAACGGGAGATACTGTCCTTTTGCAAGCTCTTTGTTGAGCCCTTTCCATATAAAAACTATGGCTCTTGCTCCGCGGAGCTTTGCTATTCTCGCATAAGTGAATTTAACGAATGTTGTGGCAACGGGGCCGCTGTAATTCTCGGGGAGCTGAACATCCTCGGGGTAGGCTGAGCGTTTGTCAAACGCAAGCTCACTCGGAAGTCCCTCAAGCTCTGAAACCTCGATAACCGCGATTTTATCCTTGACTCCCGAATAGCCGCGGATTTTATCCTCAACATAAAACAGCTCGCTTGTTATACCCGAATCCTTTGTTTCGCCCGAATAGGGGAAAACCGACGCAAGCTCAATGTTTTCGGGGCCGTTGTAGCCGAATATTTTAAGTGAAGCATCTTTCTGCTCCCATTTTTTAAAGTAAAACGGGTCGGAATAAACTTCAAGCCCCATTTCCCTTATCTGGCTTTTAAGATACTTGATAAATTCAAGCTGACCGCTGCTGCCTGTAAGGCGTGTGCCGAATGAATTCATTTTTTCAATTCCGTCAAGAAGTCTGTCTTTAGAAATGACTTCGCTCATAAAAATTATTCCTCCCTTTTAAAAAGATTTATAATTCTTGTGTACCAGTGCTCTTTTTCTTTAACCTCGGGGGCTTTTGCTTCGCTTACCTTTTCAATGGCAGGCGTGTTATATACAAAAAGAACAACCGTGGCCTGTTTATCCGTGTTATCTGTGAATACGCCGTAGCTCTTGCCGAAATCTATCCATTTCTCGGCGTTGGCGGCAACCTTGTCGGCGTTATTCACAAGTGATTTCAGCTTTTTCTCAATAGCCGCCGTGTCAATATCCGACGAGCGGAGAATTTCAATGAATTCCTGAATGTTTTCGTCCTCCGCAAGATTTATGAGCTTGTTTATAATGCCGCTGTTCTTTTCCGCAAGGTCAATCAGTCTGCTGATTGATTTCATCGTTTCGGGCAGATTGTTGATGCTTTTCTGAATTTCGGGGTTGTTGAGGTCTTTCTGCAAGTCGCCTAAAAGCGGCTCGAGAGCCTCAAAATTCTTCATGAGGTCGGGCATCTTTTCAAACACCGCGCCGACAGCGGGATTGCTGAGAGTGTTTATCGCGTTCAGGAACTCGTCATTTCCCACAAGGTTCTGAATAGCCGAAAGGCTTTTTGAAAGCTCGGGGAGCTGCTCGAAAAACTTAACCATAACGGGGCTGCTCAGAAGCTTGATGCCGCTTGCAAAGGCTTCGCTTTTGATTACGGGTGCGAGTCCCTCAAGGCTTTCGGCAACCTCGGGCAGGGACGCGGCAACGCTGCCGATATCCGATTTGCCGAGAATTGTAAGCCCCTTTACAAAATCCTCGTCGCCGAAAAGCTCAGCCGCCGAGGAAAGAGTTTTCATGTTTTCATCGGTGAAATATTTTGAGCCGAGCTTTAAAACAGCCTCGTTTTCATCATAGAGCTTCAATGCGGAATTGACCGCTCCGATGAGCTCATATGTTGAGCCCGAACCACCCGATATTAACCCTATTATACTACTTATGTCAATATTTTCAAGACTGTTGAAGATTTTTTTAATTTCTTTAAGGCTTCCCATAAGCCCCGAAACGGAATCGGGAGCGATAAGATCAACATCAAGCGAGCAGAACGGAATGACCGCAAAGTAAAAATCGGTTGTCTCAAAGCAGGTGGTGTCCGCTGAAATAACGAATGTGTCGCTCAGCTCGACGCCGATAAGGTCGTTGAGTTCGTCCTGCTTAATACCGAGGCTTTCGCAGAGCCCGGGCGCGCCTGCGGCGGCTGCAATCTGCTTTGTGCCGTCGCCGATTGAAAGACCGCTTTCAACCTTGATTGCGGAAAATTCACTTTCCTGCAGAATCGTTCCGCCTGCGGCGATAACGGGCAGATAAACTTTTCTCTTTTTGCCGTTTACCTCTACATCTTTAAAGCAGTGATTTTCGGTTTTGATTTTTATTTCGACATGGCCGCTCTTTCCAGCAATTTCCTCAGCCGTCATCTTTTTGCCGTCAAGATAATATGAAATGTCAAAGCTGACGGGAGCTTTTTTGTCGGTTGTGCCGCTGTAATAAACATCGGTCGAGTCCATGTTCCACACAAGATTTTCGTTTTCGGTGGCGGGAAGCTGACCTGTCTTTACATTTTTAATGTCGGAAAGGTCGCTGACGTCTGTAACGCGCACTTTGTCCTTGTCCGTGTGAAGCCAGTCCGTTACGGTTGTTCCCGTAACCTTGCCGCTGTTGTCCATAGAGATATAAACCGTCTCGGTCTTAGTGATGTTCAGAGCTTCCTCTGTGTATCTCACAGTGTCCTGCTCAACGGCAGGCTCTTTTTTCTCGGGTAAGGTTTCTTCCTTTTTACCGCAGGAGCAAAGGCACAGAACAACTGAAATGCACAACAGAAATGCTGTAATTTTTTTAAGCGTTTTCATCTGATTTTTCCTCCGTATTTCTCCATTTATAGGTCGTCTTATTTATAAAGCCCTCAAGCAGATATAAAACAGGCGGCAGAACCGTCATAATCATAACCGCGCTTATGAATGAGCCGCGCGCGAGGAGCGAGCATATTTCTCTTATCATTGTAATATCGCATATGAAATATACGCCGATTGTCGCGCTGAAAAATACAAGCGCACTCTGGAAAACCGATGTGCTCGAGGATGCCGCCGCGTCAAGAATCGCGGTTTTCTTATCCTTGCCCGAGGAAAGCTCCTCTCTGAATCTCGTTGTCATCAGAATCGCGTAATCGACAGTCGCACCGAGCTGAACGCAGTTTATTACCGTCGGCGTTATGAACGAAATTTCCGTTCCCGTGAAGTAGGAAAGTCCGATGTTAATCCATATTGAAAGCTCAATCATCAATACAAGTATGAACGGGATTGAGATTGACTTGAAAACTATCGCTATAAGAATAAATATTGCCGCTATGGATATTGCGCTCGTTACCACAAAGTCGCTGTCTGCAACATTTATCAGGTCTTTTGTCATTATTCCCTCGCCCGTGAGGTAGCCCTCGGAGGTGTGATTGTTGACAATTTCCGTGAGCGCATCAATCTGAATATTCAACTCGTCGCTTCCTGTTTCGTAGGCGGAGTTTATCATCATCATCTGATAATCCCCCGACTCGGAAACCTGCTTGATTACACCGGGGAGAATGCTTGCGGGAATGCCCGCGCCGATATATTCGCCGAGAGCAACGACTGTTTCAATGCCGTCAACCTTTTTCATTTCCTGTATCATCGAGCTGATGTCGCCTTTGGGCGTGTCCTTGTCAATAATCAGAAACATTGAGTTTGACATATTGAAATCCGTTTTTATCGTGTCGAGAGCCTCAACGGATTCCATCTCACGCGGAAGTCCCTCCATAATGTTGTAATACTTAACAACGGACGACTGAGCGAGATACATCGGCACAAGAAGAATCAGAAAAGCCGCAAGCAATCCTTTTCTTCTTTTGTATGAGAAATTCGCAAGCCCCTTGAAGCCCGGCACAAATCTTTTGTGGCGGAATTTGTAAAGCGGCTTGTAGAGAAGCAACACCATGCTCGGCAGAACGGTTACAACGGTTATAACGCCGAAAAGCACGCCCTTCGCCATAACAATGCCTATATCGAAGCCGAGAGTCAGTGTCATGAAGCACATCGCGAGGAAGCCGAAAACGGTCGTCAGCGAGCTGCCCGCAAGGGAGGTAAAAGTCTTTGAAATCGCTCTTGCCATGGCCTCCTGTTTGTCGTCTGTCTGCTGAAGCTCCTCGTTGAATCTGTCCATGAGGAAAACGGAGTAGTCCATTGTAACGCCGAGCTGGAGAATCGCGGCTATGCTCTGCGTGATGAACGAAATTTCGCCGAACATTATGTTTGTGCCCATGTTATAGACAACCGCCATGCCGAGCGACGCAAGAAGCACGAACGGCAGCACCCATGAGTCCATGGTGAACGACATGACTATAAGCGCGAGAGCAATCGCGAAAGAAATGTATATCGGAGCTTCGGAAACGGTGAGAGCTTTGGTGTCCGCCATGATAGCAGACATGCCGCTCAAAAAGCACTCTTTATTCATGATTTTTCTTATGCTGTTTATCGCGTCCGTCGCTCTGTCTGATGAGCTGTTGCAGTCAAGATTTATCAGCAGCAGAGTTGATTTGCCGTCCTGAGAATAAAACACTTTTTTGAGTGCCGAGGGAAGCGCACTCTGCGGCACGGTTGTGTCAAGAATACTGTCGCTCCATATTACCTTTGTAACGCCGTCAACCTCCAGAACCTCTTCCTTTATTCTGAGAACCTCTTTGACATCGAAATTCTCAACAACAAGGATTGCGCTTGACGCGCTGTGGAATGTTTCGTCAAGAATCTGCTCGCCCTTGACCGAGCTTATATCGGCAGGGAGATATGAAAGAATATCGTAATTTACGCCCGTGAGCAGAAAGCCTAAAATCGACGGAATAAGCAGAATGACAGCAACAAGCATAACCGTTTTAGGGTGCTTTGTTATCCACCTTGCCATTTTATTCGGTTCGTTCAAGGTCATTCAGTCCTTTCCGTGTAGTCTCTGAAATCAGACAGGTCAACAGGCACATTTTCGCTGTCGCCTTTTTTGGTAACAATTGTGTAAATCGAAACAAAAATTTTATCCGCTCCCGCAATGAGAAGTGTTATTCCCGTAAGTGTTATCACCGCCGCCGCTGTTTTAAGCGGACTTATGATAAGCACAAGCCCCGTAACCGACGAAACAACGGAGAACGCCAGAAGAATCCACCAGTATCTCATGCCGAATTTTTTTGAATCCATGGCGGTCTGCAAGGCGAAAAGACCGTTGACAAGAGCGAAAACACCCATGATAATCTGCACGGTCGAAATGAAAAGAGCGGGCTTGAAAACAAGTATCGCGCCGAAAAGTATGCTGAGAATTCCGAGCGCAAAATCAAACTGAAACGCGAGATAATATAAATCCTTTGAAAAGTAGCCGACAAGGCGGATAATTCCGCTCACGAGCATGACCGCGCCTATCGCGCGGCTGAGCCACCTGAGCGACGCGTCGGGGTAAAGCATGAGAATAACTCCCAATATAAAGAATGCTGTTCCGCTGACAATATTCCCTGTTTTTGCACATCTTACAAGCTTCATTATATTCCCCCTCAGAATGAAATTTATTACAGTATCTATTTTACACAATATTTCATATAATAAAACTCTCAAAAAAACCGCCGTGTGTAGTTTTTACACACAGCGGCTTAAATGTTACCATTATTCGCTTTATTTACGGCGGAGTCAAGAGATTTTTCAAATATAACGGCAATTCGCCTGATAATGTTTTCAAAGCCGTCGGGCATTCCGTCCTTTATCCAGCGAAGCACACAGCTTGTGAAAGCGTTTGTGCAGACCATGCTGATAATCTCAATGTCCTCTTTCGGGTATGCGGTTTTCTTAAATCTTTCCGTTATAATTTCGTTTATGACGGTCAGCGTGCTTTCATAAAGATAATCCTCAAGCATGTCGCGGCTGACGGAGTTATAAATATGATAGACAGCCTTTTTGTTGTTCATTGCAAATTCCGCGAGCCTTAAAAGCTCCGCTTCAAAGGAACGGGTGTCCTTGATTTTCATGACGGCTTCCTGCTTCATCTCGTCAAGATATTTTTCGAGCAGGTCATAAATATCGTCAAAGTAATAGTAAAAGGTCTTTCGGCTGACGCCGCATTTCGCGACAATATCCTTAACGGTGATGCGGTCAAGCCGCTTCTCGTTAAGAAGCCCGATAAAGGTATCGGTTATTGCTTTTTTCGTGAAGCCTGCCATGACGCACCTCCTTAATCTTTTAGAATATTCTATACAATTTTCACCCGTTTGTCAATAAACGGGAGGAGATACTGAAATAAATGATGAATAACGGAATTTTCAGGAAAAGCCCTCCTTGTATAAAGGAGGGTGGCGCACGAAGTGCGACGGGAGGATTGTCTTGTTTGAAATCCAATGAGTGCTGAAGATAAAAAACAATCCCTCAGTCTGCTTCGCAGCCAGCTCCCGCACACAAGGGAGCTGAAAAATCAACAGTAAAAGTTCAAATGCCTTGACATCAGACGAGCAGTAAACAATGACGGCGTTTTGTATCAAGACAAAAATAGAGTTAAAGAATTATTAGCAAGAAATGGACTGCAATTGTCCACACCACTGAAAATCTCTAACTCTGATATTATTATACCCTCTTCTCTCGAAAATGTCAACAGTAAAAAGGAATCTGTAAACTGTAACTCTGGAAAATCTGTTTATAGAATAACGGAATTTTCAGGAAAAGCCCTCCTTGTGTAAAGGAGGGTGGCGCACGAAGTGCGACGGGAGGATTGTCTTGTTTGAAATCTAATGAGTGCTGACGGTAAAAAACAATCCCTCAGTCTGCTTCGCATCCAGCTCCCGCACACAAGGGAGCTGAAAAATCAACAGTAAAAAAGAAACCGAAACGCAAGGCACAGACCGACTGCATAAATGGTCGGACGGTATCAACGCTTCAATTTCTAATAATAGTATATCTACTTCAGCCAAAAAAGTCAACAGAAAAGAGACGGTTCTGAACAGCAATCTGCAAATTCAGAACCATCTTTTATTATGTTTTTATTTTAAATATTCGTCAATCGCTTTTGCCGCGGTCTTGCCCGCGCCCATGGCGGAGATAACCGTTGCCGCGCCTGTAACCGCGTCGCCGCCCGCATAAACGCCTGCCTTTGATGTCGCGCCGTCCTCCGTTACGATTATGCCGCCGCGGCTGTTTGTGTCAAGCCCCGCGGTGGTGGATTTAATAAGCGGATTGGGCGAAGTGCCGATTGAAATAATAACCGTGTCAACATCAATGTCAAACTCACTGCCCTCAACGGGAACGGGGCGTCTTCTGCCTCTTTCGTCGGGCTCGCCGAGCTCCATTCTAATGCAGCGCATGCCCGTAACAAAACCGTTCTTCGGGTCGCGCGGGTCGTCGGGATTTTTGTAGCCGTGAATTTCAAGAGGATTACAAAGAAGTCTGAACTCGACGCCCTCCTCCTCGGCGTGCTCAACCTCCTCTTTTCTTGCGGGAAGCTCATCCATTGAGCGGCGGTAAACGATATAAACCTTTTCCGCGCCAAGTCTCAGAGCTGTTCTCGCGGCGTCCATTGCAACATTGCCGCCGCCGACAACCGCAACCTTTCCGCCTTTCATAATCGGCGTCGCGGAGTCGCTGTTATACGCTTTCATAAGATTTGAACGGGTAAGAAATTCGTTGGCTGAGTAAACGCCCTTGTATGATTCGCCCTTTATGCCCATGAAAACGGGAAGTCCCGCACCCGAGCCGATAAATACAGCCTCATAGCCCATATCGAAAAGCTCATCAACCGTAAGAGTTTTGCCGATAATCATATTCGTCTGAAACTCAACGCCCATGGCGGCAAGGTTGTCAATTTCTTTCTGAACGATAGTTTTCGGAAGTCTGAACTCGGGAATACCATAGACAAGCACGCCGCCCGCCTTGTGCAGAGCCTCAAAAACCGTAACGCTGTAGCCTTTCTTTGCAAGGTCGCCCGCGCAGGTAAGACCTGAAGGGCCTGAGCCGACAATTGCAACCTTATGGCCGTTCTTCGCTTCGGTTTCGGGAACTTCATCTGAATGAGCGTTGTGCCAGTCGGCAACAAAGCGTTCAAGTCTGCCGATACCGACAGGCTCGCCCTTTATGCCGCGGACGCATTTTGCTTCGCACTGACTTTCCTGCGGACATACTCTGCCGCAGACAGCGGGAAGCGATGATGTCTGAGAAATAATTTTATACGCGCCCTCAAAGTCGCCATCTTTTATTTTGCCGATAAACTCGGGAATGTGTATGTTCACGGGGCAGCCCGAAACGCAGGGATGATTTTTGCAGTTGAGGCATCTCATTGCCTCGTCAAGAGCCGTCGCCTCGTCGTAGCCTAAAGCAACCTCCTTGAAGTTGTGCGCTCTCACCTCGGGAGCCTGAGAGGGCATGGGATTCTTTTTGGGATTCATATTTGCCGCCATATTATTCAGCCTCCTTGTTGAAAAGATTGCATGTCGCTTCGTGCGCCTTTCTTTCAAAATCACGGTACATCGCGCCGCGGCTCATAGCCTCGTCAAAGTCAACCTCGTAGCCGTTGAAATCGGGGCCGTCAACGCAGGCAAATTTGACAACGCTTTTGCCGTCCTGATTTAAAGTAAGTCTGCATCCGCCGCACATTCCCGTGCCGTCAATCATGATAGGATTCATCGAAACGGTGCAGGGGATTCCCGTAGGCTTCACGGCGGCAACAACAAATTTCATCATGATAAGAGGCCCTATTGTGATAACCTCGTCGAATTTTTCGCCGCCTGCGAACATCTCGTTGAGCGGAGCGCAGACATTGCCCTGCGTGCCGTAAGAGCCGTCGTCGGTCATGACAAACAGCCTGTCCGAAACAGCGTCAAATTCTTTTTCAAGGATAACTAAATCCTTAGTGCGGAAGCCGATAACGTTTGTAACCTCACAGCCCATATCGTGAAGTTTCTTTGCTATCGGGTAAGCTATGGCACAGCCGACACCGCCGCCGACTATGCAGACTTTTTTAAGCCCGTCGAGCTCTGTCGCCTTGCCGAGAGGCCCTGCGAAGTCGGTGATGTATTCGCCCTCATTTTTGTGGTTGAGAGCCTCGGTAGTCGCGCCGACAATCTGGAATATAATAGTAACTGTTCCCTTTTCTCTGTTATAGCCCGCAACGGTGAGGGGGATTCTTTCGCCCTCGTCATCAACTCTGAGTATTATGAACTGACCGGGCTGAGCCTTTGCCGCCACAAACGGAGCTTCGATTTCCATAAGGGTAACGGTACTGTTCAAGGATTCTTTCCTGACAATCTTATACATTGTAAATCTCCTCTGAATCAACATTATTAGAAGCTATTATATAATACTTTTTTTAAAAATTAAACACCTTTTTTTACCAAAATGTATATTTATTTAATTTTTTTACAAAAAAACTTATTATTTGCCTGAAGGTATGGTGCTTTTTAGCCTTGACAACAAAATAACACTGTGATAAAATGTATGAAATTTGAGAAAAGGCTGTGAAGAGAAGCAGTAGCAATTACGATTTCTTTCAGAAAATTGCCGTTTGATGCGAGGCATAAGAATAGTTTTTGTGAATTCATCTCGGAGCCGCGCGCTGAAAATTGCAGTAGGACGCGACGGAGGCACACCGTTACAGGTGCGGGAGTATGAAGGTACTCCGTAAGGCTGTCTGTGTGAGCAGGCGGTGAATAAAGGTGGTAACACGGGTATCCCGTCCTTTAGCAGAGGGCGGGATTTTTTTCTGCCCATACAAACAAAGAAGGAGTGTTATTTTTGGAAGAAAAAATCAAAGAATTACGCGCTCAGATTGAGGAGCTGGCAGGCAGTGCCGACAGCATTGACGCTCTTAAAGAGGTCAGATTCAAGTATCTGAGCAAAAACGGCGCAATCCCCGCGCTGATGAAGCAGTTAGGCTCTCTTTCCAAAGAGGAAAGACCTGCCGCAGGCAAGGTTATCAATGAATTCAAGGTATGGGCAACCGAGCTTTTTGACAAAAAAGAAGAGGAGCTTTCAAAGGAAGCTCTTAAAATGAGATATGTCAAGGAAGCTGTCGATGTTACAATGCCCTCAAAGAAAGCAAAGGCAGGTCATATGCACCCTGTTACGCTTGTAAGAAACGAGCTTATCGACGCTTTCACAGGCATGGGCTTCACGGTGTTTGAAGGTCCCGAAATTGAGGACGATTTCCACAACTTCACCGCGCTCAATGTTTCGGCAGACCACCCCGCGAGAGACAAGCAGGATACATTTTATATAAACGACGACCTGCTTCTGAGAACTCACACCTCCCCCGGTCAGGTAAGAGCGATGGAAACAATGAAGCCGCCCTTTAAGATTGTATCTCCCGGTCGTGTTTTCCGCTGTGATGACGACGGCACACACGCACCGATGTTCCACCAGATGGAAGGTCTTGTTATCGACAAAAACCTTTCTCTCTGCGATTTACAGGGACTTCTCGACACACTTGCGAAAACTGTTTTTGACAAGGATACCAAAACCCGTTTCCGCCCTTCATTCTTCCCGTTCACAGAGCCGAGCGTTGAGGTTGACGTTACCTGCTGTGAGTGCCACGGCGCAGGCTGCTCACTCTGCAAGGGCACAGGCTGGATTGAAATTCTCGGCGGCGGCGTAGTCAACAGAAATGTTATCAAGAACTGCGGACTTGATCCCGACGAATGGACAGGTCTTGCGTTCGGTACAGGTCTTGACAGAATCGCGATGCTCAAATACGGCGTAAACAACATTCACCTTCTTTATGACGGTGATGTAAGAATACTCAGTCAGTTCAGAAAGTGAGAGGTGATTTTAAATGTATTTACCCATAAGCTGGTTAAAAGATATGGTTGATCTTGAGGGCATTTCCTCACAGGTTATTGAAGACAGTCTGTTTTCCTGCGGTCTTGAGGTTGAGGAAAAGAACCCCATAGCTCCCGACATTGAGGGCGTTTATGTCGGTCTTATTAAAGAAATCACTCCTCATCCCGACTCAGACCACATGGTTATCTGCAAGGTTGACTGCGGCGACAAAGGAAACGACATTCAGATAGTAACAGGCGCGCCGAATGTTCACGTCGGCGATATCGTTCCTGCCGCGCTTCCGGGCGCAAAAGTATATGCGCGCAAAAAAGGCGACGCAAACGGCCCCGCCGAGGTTATGACAATCAAAAAGGGCAAGCTCCGCGGTGTTGAGTCTGACGGCATGCTCTGCTCGGGCGAGGAATTAGGCATTGACGACAACTGGTACGAGGGTGCGGAGGTTTATGGCATCATGATGCTCGGCGACGACGCTGTTCCCGGCATGGATGTCAAGGAATATCTCGGCCTCAACGATGAAGTATGGGATATTTCCGTTACCGCGAATCTTCCCCACTGCCAGTATGTCTATGGCATAGCAAGAGAGCTTGCCGCCCTGCTTGACAGAAAAATTACTCCCCCCGCTCTTGATTTTACTCCCGTTGAAGCGGCAAACAATAACAATGTATCTGTTCAGGTGCTCGCGCCCGACCTTTGCCCGAGATATGTTGCCCACTTTGTAAAGGATGTTAAAATCGAAAAATCTCCGCTGTGGATGCGCCGCAGGCTTAAAATGTGCGGCATAAACGCGATAAGCACTTTTGTTGACATCACAAACTATGTTCTTGTTGAAATGGGACAGCCCATGCACGCTTTTGACTTGGCAAATGTCGCGAAGGATTCCATTATCGTCCGCAGAGCTGAAAACGGCGAAAAAATCACAACTCTTGACGAAAAAGAGTTCACCCTCACAAGCGAAAATCTTGTTATCTGCGACGGTGAAAAGCCTGTTGCTCTTGCGGGCATCATGGGCGGTCTTAACTCGGAAATCAAGAACACAACCAAAGACGTTCTTTTTGAATCCGCCAAGTTTGAGCGCGGCAACATCCGCCGTTCCTCCCGTGCTCTCGGTCAGAGCAGTGATTCATCTCACCGCTTTGAAAAGGGCGTTGACGAATACACCACAGGCATGGCAATGCAGCGCGCGCTTCACCTTGTTGAGGAGCTTGGCTGCGGCACTGTTTCCGCAACTCATGTTGATGTTGACGCCAACCCCGAAAGAGAAAATCAGAAAGTAATCACAACTTTCTCAAAGATTAACGCTGTTCTCGGCATTGAAGTTCCGAAGGACACAGTTGTTGACATTCTCCGCCGTCAGAATTACGAAATCACCGTTGACGGCGACAACATCACCGCTGTTGCGCCTGCTTACAGAACCGACATTGAGGGCTACGCCAACGACCTTGCCGAAGATGTTATCAAGGTTTACGGCTATGAGCATATCGTGCCGAAGTTCATGACAAGCGCGTCAATCACAAGCGGCGGTCTTAACAAAAAGCAGCAGGATGTCAACAAGTTCAAGGCCTGCCTTGTCAACCAGGGCTTCTGCGAGCTTATAAACTACTCTTTCTACTCAACAGATGAAATCGAGCTTCTGAAGCTTCCCGAGGACGCGCCCGAAAGAAAATATGTTAAGATTGACAATCCGCTGAGCGAAAATTACGGCATCATGCGCTCAATCATCACCCCGTCGATTATCAGAATTCTTTCCCACAACATGAAGCGCGGCAACGACGGCGCGAGAATTTACGAGCTTGCGAACGCGTTTGTTCCCAACGAAATTCCCGTTGCGACTATCCCCGAGGAAAAGCAGAAATTTGCTTTCGGCGTTTATGGCGACGATGAGGATTTCTTCACCGCAAAGGGAGCTCTTGACGCGGCGGCTGAGGAGTTCGGCACTCAGTTCACATATAAAAAGGAAGAGTATTCATTCCTGCATCCGGGCATCAGCGCGTCTGTTTATTGCGGAAGCAAGAAGATAGGCTTCATCGGTCAGCTTTCCTATGAGGTTGCCGAGGACGCTGAAATCACCAAGAACTGCTTTGTCGGCGAAATCGACTTCGGTCTGTTTATGAAGTAAGCTGCTCAGAGCTGTAAATACACGGCGGTTTCACCGTTCAGAAGCGTTAAGCGCGACCTTGCCCTTGTTACCGACGAGGCGACGGAATGCGGCGAAATTGAAAAGGTAATTTACGACGCGTGCAAGGCAGTAACCGATATCAGGCTCTTTGATATTTACAGGAGCGCGGCAATCGGCGAGGGCAAAAAGAGCATGGCGTTCACATTGACTCTTGCGTCGGGAGACACTGAGCTTCTCCCCGAGGAAGCGGATAAATATATCGCAAAAATCCTCAAGGCTCTCGAGTTTAAATTAGGCATAAAGTTAAGATAAAAAATTACGGGCACCTCGTTTGGGGTGTCCGTTTTATATTCGGGGTATCACGGTTATAATTTTTAATATGTGAGGACGATGCGGAGGTTTTGTATTATTCTTTATCACGGTATGTGTTTATCAAAGCTTGCGTTATCTCTCCCTCAGTCTCGCCTGCGCTCGACAGCTCCCTCGTCAGAGGGAGCCGAACTCGCCTCACCTTGTCAGGGGAGGTGGCGTGCGAAGCACGACGGAGGGGTAGAAAGTGAAGTAATATAACGGTATGGGCGATTATCATCGCCCGTTTTTCATGATTCAACCCCGAAAAAACAATCCTCCGTATTCTGTAATCATTAAATTGCGCATTTCTTCACTGTTCACTATTACTTCTTACTTCAAGTTCTACCCCTCCGTCGTGCTTCGCACGCCACCTCCCCTGACAAGGTGAGGCTTTTCGGCTCCCTCTGACGAGGGAGCTGTCGAGCGTATGCGAGACTGAGGGAGAGAAATGAAAAACTCAGTATTCTGAGGAACAGGCGATTGAATCGCCCCTACAATTTTCGGTTGAAAAATTGTATCTTTGCTCAACTTAATG
>JAZUFU010000036.1:0-9353 GCA_045640865.1 Acutalibacteraceae bacterium
GACAGAAAAAACTTACGATATTGACGAGCTTTGCAGGTGCAATATGCACACACATTCCGTGTTTTCAAAATGCTCAAAGCCCGAAATGACCTTTGAAAACATGATACACGCGGCGGAGGAATGCGGACTTTCCACCCTCGCAATAACCGACCATTCGGATTTGTATGACGAGATAAACTCCGTCGCGAATTACAGAAAGCTCAAAACACGCCTTGCGAAAATCGACACGCCCGTGCGCGTTATCGTCGGCGCGGAAAATTCCGCTTACGGCATCGGCAAATTCGCCGAGCCTTACAGAATCGACAAGGAGATTGAGTTCTGCAACTATTCCTGCGTTCACTATCATCTTGACTACTGGGAGCAGCCGAAGGACAGAAGCCCGAGAGGCTACGCAGAGCACATGATAGCGGTTATGTCTGCTCTGTTTGACACCGACCGCGCGGACAGCATCGCCCACCCGTTTTCGCCGTGCAAGATGAAATTCTTTAACCAGAGCGAAAAAGAAGAAATGCTCGCCTCGATAACCGACAGCGAGCTTGGCGATATACTTATAAAGGGCGAAAATGCACAGTGCGCGTGGGAGCTTCACCAGTCCTCGGTTATGTGCTTCCCCGAGTTTTACAGAAGATTTTTCTTCATCGGCAGGGAGTGCGACGTACATTTTTCCGTCGGCACGGACGCACACAGGCTCGTCGGGCTTAACACCTCCGAGTTCGCCGAGGGGCTAAAAAGAATAATGAAATAAATTTACGGGAGCGGCGTGCTCCCGTTTTTTTCGTATATTGTTAAAATCCCGCGGGATTTTTAATTTCAGATGATGAGAAGAGATTTTTAACGGCGATTTCATACTGCGATTTCGTTTTGGATTTATAAATCTTTTTTACCGCGCCGTCATCGCTTTCAAAAATTTTCTGCCAGAACGCCCAATACTCCTTCATGTGCAGAAGAAGCTGATTTTCCGTGTTGAGCCGCTGAACGGTTACCGAGTAAAAGTCCTCGTAAAAGCTGATAAACTCGCTCTTTGTCAGCGGCGGCTCACCGTTGATTTCGCCTGCCAGCTTCGGATTGCAGACGAAGCCCCTGCCGCACATGACCGCGCTGACATCTTTGTTTTTTTCGGCAAAGGCAAGCACATCATTTCTGTTGAAAAGGTTGCCGTTGAAGCTGATGTTTTCGGGATTGCAGTGCTTGAAAATTTCAAAGGCTTCGAGCGAAACATCGCCCTTGTAGAAATCTTTTTCAAGGCGAGGATGGACGATAAGCTCGGCAACAGGATAACGCGAAAAAAGCTCCGCGAGCGGCTCTGCTTCGCTGTAATCAAATCTTCCTACTCTCGTTTTAATTGAAATCGGAACGGGCGTTGACGTGAAAATTCTGTCGAGGAAATCCGTGAGCATCGGCAAATCGCCGAGAAGCCCCGCGCCCTTTTTCTTTTTGGTAACGGTGGGCGACGGACAGCCTAAATTAAGATTGACCGTGTCGTAGCCCATGGCTTTGAGCTCCCCTGCCGCCCACAGAAAATCGTCGGCGTTATGACCGATTAACTGCGGCACAACGCGCAGTCCCCCGTTCTTTTCGGGCAGGATTTCGTTGAGCTCCCTTGTGGTGAAACAATGGTGCTGAGTGGGGGCGATGAACGGCGTAAAGTACCGCTCGGGGGCGGTAAAGTGGCGGCTTTGGGCGCTGCGGAAAAATGAGGTGGTGCTTCCCTCGAGCGGCGCCATTTCAATTTTTATTTTTTCTGTCAAGTGAAGCACTCCCTTATATGAAATATTGTGCAAAAGTCGGACAAGCATTTTTAATGAATAGTGAATGATGGAAAATTTGGAAAAGTTTCGTTTGAGTCGTTCGTTTTGTAGGGGTCATTCACGAATGACCCGCGGAATTATCGGAAATCCGAAAACGGGCGATTCGTGAATCGCCCCTACCGACGAGAACATCGAATTGTTCGGAATTTGAACACGGCTGGGGCAAGCCCACAGCCCTACGAACGAGTACTAAAAATTGAGCGAAGCTGACTGAGGGGGTAATTATTCAAATGCAAATGGTCTGTTGATAATCGCTGCTACTTGATTAAACTCTACCCGTATGATATGATGATTTCATAAACTCACGGGAGGTTATTTTATGAAGCATCCGTACCTGTATTTTTCAAAGCACGACGCTGAAAATTTCAAAGAAAGATTAAAGACCGACACGGAGCTTAAAGCGCGCTATGAGAAGCTGGTTTCCGACGCCCCGAACTGCCTTAACGAGGAATTCATTACCGAGGCGCAGGCGAACGGCAGAAACACGCAGTCTCAGCACGCGGATTTCGGCTCAATCAACCGTCAGGTTAATAAATTCTGCTCAGTTCTGGGCATAAAATACATAATTGAGGGCGACGAAAAATGCGCCGAAAAGCTCAAAAATATGCTTTTCCATTTCATCTCGTTTGAGCGGTGGTTCTCTGTGAACTACACCGTCCGCACGCCTGTTCCGTGGCACTCGGATTTGTGCTCAACAAGCACAACGCTTGCCCTCGCGGGAGTTTACGATCTGATTTTTGACTATCTCAAAGAGGACGAACGCCGCGCGATTTCCGAGGGCATACTCAGAAACGGAGTTTATGCCGCGCTCGGCGACTGGGTTTTCCCGAAAACACGTATTCACGCGGTGGATTCCATGGGGCATAACTGGTGGAGCGTCTGCATTTCCGAGGCGGCGGCGGCTTTTCTTGCCGTGTCCGACTATGTAAAAAAGGATGAAAAAGAGAAAATTCTCGCCCTTGTCAACGGCGCGCTTGCAGATTATCTCACTTACGGCGGCAACGCTCTTTTCAACAAGCTCAGAAATTTTGACGAGCAGGGATTTTTCTACGAAAGCGTCAACTATAACAGCTACGGCACGGGCTCGCTTCTTCGGTATCTCTGGTGCAGTGAGCGTTACTTCGGCAGAAATGAAGTTATCCGCGAAGCTATCCCCAAGGAGCTTTGCGACGCGGCGATGAAATTCTCTTACCCGTGCACAAAAGACGGAAAAACTTTTTATGAATTTCTCAATTTCGGCGACCATACCCACGGCACGCGCCTTGATTTTCTTTCAAAATACTGCGTGCTCACGGGCATTGACTCGTCGGCGATGAGAGTCTGCGCCAAGGACTGCCAAAAGGATATGTGGGACGAGATGAACGGCGAATTCAAGCCCGAAAAGCTGAGCGGTTCAGTGGACTATCTTCCGAAAACCGCGCTTTATTCCTCGGGCTTTGCCGTCTGCCGCTCCTCATGGGAGCCCGACGCGACGCTTCTTGCAGTCAAGTGCGGCTATTGCTGGAATCATTCCCACAACGATTCGGGTTCATTTGTTATCTATCACAAGGGCAGACCGTTCTTTATCGACAGCGGCACTTGCAGCTATGACTCCCCTCTTTACCACGCATACTACTGTCAGGATGTTTCGCACAGCGTTCTGCGCATAGGCAATAAGGGCAGGCGCGACGAGGAGCTTTACCGCGGAACAAAATTCTGCGGCAGGCTGACGGACAGCTTTGAGGGCGAAAGTCTGTTTTTCGTTCAGGCTGATTCAACAGGCCCGATGGCGCACCTCTGCTCGAGAATGTACCGCAATTTTGTGTGGCTTGACAGCCGTATTCTTGTTATTTTTGATGATGTTTACTGCCACGAGGAAAACACCGTGCAGTTCACTCTGCACTTTGACAGTGAATATAAAATCAACGAAAATACCGTTGATTTTGACAACGGCACAAGCACCGCAAGGCTTATTTCACATAAGCCCGACGGCACGGTGATTTATGAAAAAATCGGGCATCTTGAGCACAGAGAAGACGAGGATACGCCCTATATTGAAATTTCAACGCCCAACGCAGAACGCACGCATCTTCTCATTCACACGCTGGAGCTTGACTATGACGAACACTCAACGGAGTATGAGAAAATCAGCGGTAAAAACTATGAGGGAATCCGCATAACCGACGGCGAAACCGAAAGAGAAATTTATTTCAACATCATGGCTGACGGTCATATCATGCACGACAACTCGAACAATGTTATCGCGGGCTTCGACACGGACGCGTACATGCTCGTGATTACGAGGGACAGGAAGCGCGATACCGAGCGCGTGCTGATGATTTGCGGAAGCTACCTGCGCCGCGGCGATGAGGTTTATTTAAGCTCATTCACCAAGAGGACGCAGGAGGTTATCACGAAAATATAACCGCTTAAATTTTGCCGCCGTTTATTGATATTTTTAAAAGAATATTGTAGAATAAAGGCAAGAGGTGAAAAATATGGCAGATGTAGGATTTGAATTCGGAACGAACATTGCGGACAAAGCGTTAAACTCGATAGTAAGATTTTGTAAAAAAGAATTCGGAAAAGCGAGTGTAAATCTCGGAATTGATTTTGACAGGTACCTTAAAAACGCCTATGAACGCTACAACCATGTCAAAACCCTTGCAACGGGCACAACATCGCGCAACATAATAGGTGAAGACAGCATCTATGTCAATGTCGGTGTTATAACTTGTTGGGATGAAATCAGCACTGAAACAGTTGAGCCGATGCTCAAAGAAAGTAAACATATTCTTATAACAGGCACGGGCGGCGCAGGCAAATCCATGCTTATGCGTTATCTGTTCCTTAACACAAGAAACAGGGGGACTTATGTGCCGGTATTTCTCAGGTTAAACAAAATCAGTGAACAGCCTGTTAAAAAAATTTCTGTTTTTGATTTAATATACTCGGCTATGGAGGAGTTCGATGTCAAACTCCCGAAGGAAATGTTTGAATACAGCCTGCGGCAGGGAAAATATCTGTTTTTGCTTGACGGCTTTGATGAAATAAAAGAAAGTCATTCCAAAAAAGCTGCTGAGGCTATTCAGTCCTTCTGCTCAAAATATCCCGAAAATCCGTGCATTGTAACATCCCGTCCGAGCACTAATACAACTCCGCTTGAAACATTTACTGTATTTGAAATGTGTAACCTTGATAAAAATCAGGCGAAAGAGCTTATATGCAAAATAGGCGAAACGGACGAAAAGACAGAGGCTTTTCTTAAAGAATTAGATAAAAAGCTGTTCCAAAAACCTTATAACAGCTTTACTGAAAATCCCCTGCTTCTTTCAATGATGTTTCTCGCATTCAGACGCAATAATTCTATAGCCGACCGTATGGCAGATTTTTACGGCAAGGCGTATGATGCTCTTTATAATCTTCACGATTCCACCGATAAGGGTGCTTTCAAGAGAGAGTTTAAATCAAGCCTTGACGAGCGTCAGTTTAAGGATGTATTCACGCATTTCTGTTTTCAGTCATATATGGCGCAGAAATATTCGTTTGATGAAAATGAGATTGTCTCTCTCCTTGAAAAGAGCTTATTGAAATGCGGAGCTGATAAATCACAGGCAAAAAATTACCTTGACGACCTCACAACAGCCGTTTGTCTGCTTATTAAGGACGGCACGGATTATGTTTTTGCTCACCGCTCATTTCAGGCATATTTTGCGGCTTTATATACTGAAAAAATGAATGACGATACTCAGAAAAAGCTTTTTAACAAGCTGTTACACAAAGAGAGTTATACTGAAAAAGAAGATTACTACGAAATTCTCATTCAGTTAACGGGCGATAAATTCGCGGAAAATGCCCTTGAGGACAGATTCAGAGAACTCGGACTTGATAAGCCTGTTACAGAAGAGAGTATGCTTGAACTGTTTAGAGCCGGTGATCTGAGAGTGGATTATACTGTCGAATACGTGATTACGTCATCTTTTTATGAATACGATTTTTATAATTATTTTTATTTATTTGACGAATATAAAAACGCAGGATTATTACATATAAGATACTTACTGTTTTTAAAAGAAAACAGTAAACGGTTTAAAGAGCTTTTAAAAAAGGCGGATATATCTGATCGTCTCTTTCTTTATTCGGAAATCGAAGTATCAGACAAATTAACCGCCGCCGAAAAAAGAGAGCTTTTGCTTCTTATAATTAAAGAAATCAAATTTGATAAATTGTTGCAGTTAATTCATGACTGGCTCTGTGAGCTTGACAGGAAGCGCAGGAAGCGGGACGAAAGCTCAGATGATGATAACTGGTTTGAAAATCTTTAATTTTGCCGCCTTATTTCCGCGCGGATTTCATGTGGAAAACAAGCTCGCCGCCGTTTTCGATATCGGAATGGTTTATCGTGAAGCTGTCGAGCTTTTTGCCGTTCAGCGTTACATAATCAACATAAATGTTCTTCGCGCTCTGATTTTCGGCTCTGACGGTGAGGATTTTTCCGCCGCCTAAATTCATTTCCGCGCTGTCAACGCAGGGTGAGCCAATCCAGTACTGAGCCGTGCCCGCGACGGGGTAAATGCCCATTGACGAGAAAACATACCACGAGCTTAATGTGCCGCCGTCGTCGTTGCCGTCAAGGCCGTTGATGTCGGTGCTGAAACGGTTGTCGAGCGTCCACCTTACCCACTTCTGCGTGAGGTCGGGTCTATCGGCATTTATGAAAAGATACGGCGTGTGAATGTCGTGCTGATTGCCTATCCAGTAGCCCGCGCCGGGGTTGAACGCGGCTCGATTGAGCGAAGCGTCCTTCATGAAATCATCAAGCTCGCTGACGAAATATTCCTTAGAGCCGAAAAGCTCGATCATTCCGTCGATGTCGTTCATCGCGCTCCAGCGCCACTGACGCGCACTGCCCTCGCAATATGCCTTCGAGAACTTGAAGCCTAAAACTTCATCATAAAAAGCGGTCATGTTCGGCTTGAGAACACCCCAGCCGCCGTCGCTGTTGCGAGCCTGAAAATACTTTGTTTCGGGATTCCACACATTTTTGTAGCGCATTGAACGCTCATAATATTCGTCGGCAACATCGTTTCTGCCGATTTCGGCGGCAAAGGTGGAAATCGCGGCGTCCGCCCACGAATACTCAACAGTCCTCGACACGGAAGTGCCTCTGTAACCGTCTCTCACAAGGTCGTCGGGAACATAGCCGTACTCGTCATAAAGCTCGCCGTACTCCCTGTTTTCCTTGTTGTCAAAGGTGGTCGCGGATTTAATCATGTAATCGAGCGCCTTTTCGGTGTCGAAATCAAAGCCTTTTAAGAGGCTTTCGGTCAGCACCATGTTTGCAGGGCAGCCGAGCATTGAGCCTGTGTAGCCCTCACCCATCGGCCAGCGCGGAAGCACGCCGCCCTTATCCGCCATGTCAAGAAGGCTCTGAACGCAGTCGTTCTGCACTTCCCTTTCAATAAGGCAGTAGAGAGCGTTGACATTTCGGCTCGTGTCCCACAGCGACATATCAGTTCTGTAGGTGTAGCCGTCGGCGGTGTGAGTCTGCTTGTCAAATCCCACATACTCGCCGTTGTAATCGGTGAAATTCGTGGGCATAATCATTGTGTGATACAGCGATGTGTAGAAATTCGTTTTGATTTCTTCATTCGCTGTTATTTTTATTTTTGAAAGCTCGGCGTTCCACTTTTCATCAGCTGATTTGCGCACAGAGTCAAAGTCGGCATCTCCTGCTTCGGCGGCAAGGTTGCCCTTTGCGTTCTCCAAACTTGCGAAGCTGATGCCTGCTTTTATTTCAACAGGCTTGCCCTTGACATTGCCGAAGTTAAGGCACACGCCCTCGGTGCCGTTCATTTCAAAAGATTTTATCGCTGTGTCGGTCTCGGCGTAATAATACGCTTTAAGACCGTCGAAACGCTCCGAAAATCCGCCGTAAACCGTTACCTCGGCGGTGATTGTTCTGCCGTCTTCGCTTACGGAAATATTCGCGCCCTCGGTTGTGCCTTCGCTGAGAGTTGAGGCGGCGTCAATATAAAGCTTCGCGTCGCGCGAGGTGTCAAATGTATATCTCTGCCAGCCCGTATGTTCCGTTGCGGTCATCTCCGCAAGCACGGATTCCGTCGGAAGATACACGGCGTAATAGCCCGCGGAAGCGATTTCGTTACAATGAGAAAACGGCAGAGCGGCAGGCTTCTTTTTCTGAATGCCCGAGAACGGAGTTACGCGGAAAATGCCGTAATCGCGGATTCCCGTGCCCGAAAGGCGGCTGTAGCTGAAACCGATAATGTGCCTGTGCTCGTAATAATAGCCCGATGTGTTCGTTTTAAAAAGGTAAAGTCCGCCGACGGCGCAGGTGTCCGCTCCGAGCCTTACACAGCCGAAAGGAACGGTCGCCGCAGGGCTGAGCATGGCGCACGTCCACGGAGTGCCGCCCGTGCCGATGAACGGGTCAACATATCGGGTGTATTCCCCTGTCTGCAACTCGGGCATTTTTACCTTTTTAAATGCGCTGCCCGAAAACAGAGAGCCGAAAATCATCTCCACCGAGAGTAAAAGAGAAACAATAATTCTGATGATTTGCCACATAATTTCATCCCCTTAAAGCAGATTCACCCACATTTTAGCATAGATTCGGCAGGGATTCAATAAATTTGTGAGGAAAATGAAAATGGGAGCGCAATACGCTCCCCGTGCTGAATGTGAAATCAGTCTTCAAATTTAAAATAAAAGTCTTCGTCGTCGAAATAGCGGGTATAACTGTATATTTCAAGTCCCGCGTATTCGAGCATTTCCGCTTTTTTCTTGTCGTCGGCTTTGAGGAACGCGCGGAAATCAATATCCTCATCTTCAAGCTCTTTTATCAGCTTTTCCTCGTCATCTTCGTCGCTGAACTCATTGATTACAGTCTTTTCGGCGTCTTCATATTCTGCAAACAGCAAATCCATAAGCGTGTCATATTTTTCAGGGTAAGCGTTTGAGCCTGTAACGGATTTTTTCGCGCCGTCCTCCGTGAAATATTTAAGCGACCAGCTTTCGCCGTCCAGAACAGGGGCGAAATAATCATCTTCCCACTCGCTGATTTCAGCCGCGTCAAGATTTTTCAGAAAATCCGCCGCCGGAACAGTGAACTTTTCGGTGGAAGTTTCGCAAAAATTGCGTTTCTTTCTTTTTATTATTATCTCATCGCCGTTATGAGCCGCAATAACTTTCTCGCTCTCAACAGACCAGCCGTGTCTTTCAAATATGAGCTTCTTAAACATAAAACCGTCCCCTTTTTTCTTTTGTTGAAAAGATAATATATTATGCGTTATCATTTGTCAAGCGTTGAGAGTACCGTTTAAGGGACTGTGATGCGAATTTTGTAGTAAAGTACGGTGTGAGGGACTGTGTGGTGTGTTTTTTGTGTTAGGGCGGTGGCAGTGGCTAAAGATTGTGCGGAAATGAAAAGCGGGAGCGCAATGCGCTCCCCTACCGCCGAAAATTGAAACTCTGTGGAATCTCAAAACGGCAGGGGCATTTAAAGGAAACTGTCAACTGCCGTTGACAGAATGTGTCGCAACCGTA
>JAZUFU010000037.1:0-61471 GCA_045640865.1 Acutalibacteraceae bacterium
TGTTTCATTATAGCACTTTTAAAATTATTATTCAATATTATTCAATAATTAAAATAAAAATTAAGCCGCCCTGCTTGTGGTAAAGGCGTATCACCCGTTACCGAAGACGAAAAAGCGGGGACACAATGCGCTCCCCTACAAGCAGAATTTGAAAGTCATTCACTTTTTTTTGTAGAGGCGACCATTGGTCGCCCGCATTTTCACGAAGATTTTTCGATGTGCGTTTGTATGGGTTGGCATCCTGACAACCCGTCAGATTACCGCAATTTTCAAAGTAACCCAGCAAAAAAGCCTGCCCGAGGGCAGACTTTTTATCAATTAAAAATCTTTATTCGCAACGATGAAGGTCATTCTCTCCTGATGTGTGAGGAAGCCGTGGGCGAGGTTATATCCGCCGTGGTCGGAGGTGATGAGAATGAGCCAGTCCTCAGTGGCATAGGTCTCTCTTGCCTTAATGGCGTCAATGCAGTCCTTTGCCGCTTTTTCGTTGTCCGCAAACGCTTTGCAGTACGCCTCATTGCCGATGCCGAAACCTGTGCCGTGTCCCTCGTGGTCGCAGAACTCAAAGATTGAGAAGATGAAGTCGGTGCAGTCGTCGCTCTTAAGGTCGTTTATTGTGGCGTTGAATGTGCCCTCGTCGCCCGCGTTGCATTGGAATGTTGCGTCAATGCCCTTTTCCTCGCAGTACTGCTTTTCGTTGTAATAGGTGCAGCTTTCGTCATTGAAATGACCGCCCCATGAAACATAAAACGCAGAGTCATCAATCGTGCCGTCCTCAACAAGAGCAGTGAGAAGCGTCAGATGGTCGTTTGACTTAGGAATATCGTTGTCGGTTATGCCGTGAACATCAGCCCACTGACCTGTAAGCATTGAGCACCAGCCCGGAGCCGTCGAGGTCGCCTGAGTGTTGAAATTGGGATAATTAACGCCGCCGCAGTAGGAGATAACTGCCTTGCCGCCGTCGTTGATGAGCGTCATAATCGCGCTTTCGCTCGCGTCGCCGAGGATTTTGAGTGTGTCCGCGCGGCAGCCGTCATAGCCTAAAACAACAGCCTTTTTCACGGTCTTGCCCTCGGGGAGAGCAGATGTGAAGTGATTTTTGAGAATGTTGTAAATTTCGGTCTGCGGAACAGCCGTGTCCATTGTGTTTTCGTAAATCTCAACGCTTTCCACATTCTTTTCGTACTTGTGGACGGTGTCAAAATTATTTGCGCCGATGACAACGCCGTAAAGCATCATGCCGAATGTGAGAATCACGCTGATTATGCGTTTAAAAAAGAGAATCATTTTTATTTTCCTCCGCTTTCATTTTTTCTCATTATAACCGAAATCGGAATAAATTTCAAGTTTTATATTCGAGACAAAAAGAATATAAAAAAACGGGCAATTGATAATCGCACCTGCCGTATTGAAATTTGTGCGTTTTTCGGCAGGGGCAAGCCCCTGCCCTACAACCGAGGACGGGAAATTGTGCGAATACCGTGAAAAATCATTGCAAATTTTCCGCATCGTCCGCAAAAAATATTTAACCGTGGCAGCCCGAATATAAAAGGCGGGAGCGCAATTCGCTCCCCTACTCGTGAAGACGGTAGATTTTACGAAATCGGAATATCGGGACGCCGAGGACGTCGTCCCCTACAAGCTCAGTTTAAGATGTGCATTTGTAGGGGTTGGCGTCCCCGACAACCCGTTGGATTTACGGTGATTCTTCCGTGTCGAGCACACGATTATAAAATTTTATCCGTGATACCCCGACGATAAAAACGGGCGATTGATAATTGAACCTACCGACGAAGACGGAGGATTGTGCGGAGTTTGAAACGGCAGGGGCAACCTGCCCTACACACAAAATCTGAAAACATAGCGCATACCGTGAGAAAATTCAAAACAAATCTTCCGCGTCGAGCACACAGATTAAAAATTATAGCCGAGTTACCCCGAATATAAAATACGGATGATACAGGGAAACCGCATCATCCGCACAAATTATTTACAGATTGATATATGAGCCGAAGGTGTAGTTTATGTTCGCGCCGTTCTGCTCGATTGTGAGGCGTTTATGCTTCTGCGCCGCTTGTGTGAATACCGTCGCCATTTCCTCTGACGGGAACTCAATTATTCCCTTCATTGTCAGCGACTCGGGGAGATAGAACTTATTGCCGATATAGAAGCCTGTAATCCACCAGTGATTCATCGGGCCGTTCTTGAAAATCAGTTCGTTCTCGTGGTAAAGCTCGATGCTCATTGTCATTGTGTCATTAACAGCGCAGTCATAATAGCTGCCCTTTGAGCCGATTGCTCTGTTGTAGATGCCGACTTCGCCGCCCGGGGCAACAACATATCTGCCCTTCCAGAACTGAATCATCCATTCTTTATCGTTATATGTGAATTTAACCCTTTCGGTGTTGTAATCCATAACGATAATATTTGCGACAAAATCGTATAAAAGACGGAAGCCGAACTGCTTCTGCCATGAGTTAACCGTGCCGTAAAGCACCTGCTCTTTTACATTATAATCAAAGCCGAGGTCAAAAAGTCCCTGCTGATTTTTGCCGTAATAAACCTGATTTTCGGCATCGTAATACAAATCAAGGTCATAAGTCTCGGTACCGCCGTATTTATATGTCATATCGCAGACGAACTGATATGTTGTGTCGTTAATCTGCTTTTCGGACATATGAATGCTCTTTATCTGCTTGAGATATGCCTGAACAAACATGAGCGCAAGCTCTTTGAAGGTTTCGCCGTTTGCTCTGTGCTCTCTGATTTTAACTTCAAGCTCGGCGGCGGTTGCGGGCACATCAATGTCAAACAGGTCAATGATTGTTTGCGCCGATTTATTGGGCATCGGGAAATTCTGTGCCACAGCATAACCGTCAAAGAAAGAGCTCTCAGCCATGTCGTTGAAGATTTCATCAACAAAACCCTCAGCGGTGAACTGTAATTTTTCGCTGTTGAACACTTTAAAACCGAAGAAAACTTTTGTTATCTTATTTATTCTTTCAAAGAAGCCGACAATCGCGCTGACTGTGGGAATATCATAGCCGTTGTGATAACGATAGACATAGCCGAAATCAAGCGGAGTATCGAGGTGAGAACGGGTAAGCTCAGTCGCGTCAACCGCGTCCTCTGTCTCCTCTGCTTCCGTTGTATCTTCGGGAGGAATTACATCTGTTTCTCCGTCTGGAGTTTCTGTGAGAGTTGTTTCGGGATTGAGAGTATCAGCGTCTTCCGCCCAAATCGGCAAAACTGTAAATGAAAATACTGTTGCGATAACGAGCAAAAGAGCTGTTAATTTTTTAAGAATCGGACTCATTGTTTTCCTCCTGAAATACGTCTTCTGTGATTTCGTGAACATCCTCGGGCTTTTCTTCGGCGTCTTTTCCGTTGAGCTTATCCTCAAGGAAAAAGTCAATGCCGTCAATGGGCTGAGGATTCTTTTTGTATTTGCGTGTTAAAATTATGAACAGAACGAGGCAGACAAGCACCGCTATTGCGGAAAGGAGCTGTGAAACCCTGATTGTCGTGCTGCCGATATAAAGGCTGTCGGTTCTGAAGCCCTCGATTATCATTCGTCCGAGACCGTACCACATACCGTAGCAAAGGAAAGTCTGACCGCTGAAACGGCGGAACTTTTTAGTGAAAACATAAAGAATCACAAAACCGACAAGACACCAGATTGATTCATATAAAAAAGTGGGATGAACGGGAAGGCTCGGATTGACCTCCATGCCTTTTTCTATGAGAGTTTCCTGCTCTCTTAAAATGGTGAAGCCGATTTTTCTGCTCCACATTCCCCACGGCATGTCGGTGTTAAAGCCGAACGCCTCCTGATTGGCAAAGTTGCCCCATCTGCCTATGCCCTGACCTATGAGCAGGCTCATGGAGGCGATGTCAAGCAGGTTAAAGAAATTCATCTTCCTCACCTTGCAGACAACGAACGCCGCCGCAAGTCCGCCGATGATTCCGCCGTAAATGGCAAGACCGCCGTTCCATATCTTAAAGATGTCCGCAAGATTATCTTTATAGCTGTCCCACTCAAAAATGCAGTAGTAAAGCCTTGCACCGATGATGCCGAAAATCGTTCCGAAAATCAGCACATCAACCATTTTGTCGAGGTTCATTTTCCATTTATAAGCCATTCTGCCGCCGAAAAGCACAGCAAGCAAAAAGCCGAACGCGATTATCGCGCCGTACCAGCGGATAGTGAACTCATGACCGAAAACGCTGAACTGAGCGAGAATTGACGAAACATTAAATGAAAGAGCTTTGTCGCCGAAGCCCGTAAAAGTAACAAGCGTGGTGTCTCCCATAATCATTCCTCCTCGGGCAGAATAACCGAAAGCGCACTGTAATCTTCAAGCAGTGTTTTTCCGAGCAGTTCTTCAAGATAATCCGCTGTGATTGTTTTATAAATATCAAATACAGAAAAGATATTGTCGCCCGCAAAATATGACAGAGCCATGATATTCGCAAGTCCGTCAACATCGTTGAAGTCCATTATGAATTTGCCGTAGAACTTTTTAAGCGTGCGTGAGAAAATCTTTTCGTCAATGCCGTTTTCTCTGTAATATTTAATTTCTTTTTTGATTTCTTCCGCAACCGCTTTAGGGTCTGAGCTTTCGCCGCTGAAAAGAACACAGCTGAAATCAAAGCCGTCGAAATACTCATAATCAAATGTGGTGTTTATGAGCTTCATGTCAAGCAGGCGTTTATAAAGCGGAGAGGAATGGCCCGCGATAATGTCAAGAAGCATGCCCATGGCAATCTCTTCTTTTTCGGTTCTTTCGGGAGTGTCCCATTTCTCCTTAAAGCCCATTATAAACTGAGGAGCACTGACAGGGAGCTTTTCCTCAACATAATCGGTTACGATTTCGGCAGGCTCATCGACCTGCTTTCTCTTAATCATGCCGCCCTGTGCTTTCTTTTCGATAACTCTGTCGGCTACCTCAATGACATCGTTGACATCAACATTACCCGCGATTGAAAGCACCATGTTGCCGAGGTCATAGAAGCTGTTGTAGCAGTCATAAAGCAAATCGGCGGTTATCTCGGCTATTGACTCGCAGGAGCCCGCGATGTCCTCTCTTATCGGGTGCTTGTGATACATAGCCTTGAACAGATTGAACATACCCTCCCAGTCGGGCGAGTCCTTATACATCATAATCTCCTGACCGATTATGCCCTGCTCCTTTTCAACCGTCTGCTGAGTGAAGTAGGGGTGCTGAACGAAGTCAAGGAGAATTTCAAGATTCTTTTTGAAATTGCCTGTGCAGGAGAAGAGATAGCCTGTTCTGTCAAAAGAAGTGTAGGCATTTGCCGACGCGCCTGTTTTGGCAAAGCGTTCAAACGCGTCGAGGTCTTCGCTTTCAAAGAGCTTGTGCTCAAGGAAGTGAGCCGTACCCTCGGGGATTTTTTTATAGCCGCCGTCAGCGGTGGGAAGCATAACGTCGATTGAGCCGTATTTTGTTGCAAAGAACGCGAACGCGCCCGAATAATCCTTCTTGGGCATTACAAGAATTCTAAGTCCCGACGGGTGGTCGATGTCATAATAAGACTCGCCGAGAAGCTCGTTTTTAATTTCTTCAATCTTCATCGTCTTCCGCCTCCTCGCCGTCTTTGTTTCCTCTGAGCATAAACACCGTGTCAAGCATTATCGTCTTGGCGGCTCTTATGACCTGATTTCTGTCAACCTTGCGGATTTTTTCTATTCTCTCCTCGGGAGTTAAGGGATTCTCTCTGAAAATGCTCGCGTGATACCATGCGCAGAGCCCCTCGGGAGTGTCGTTATAGCTAAGCGTTCCGTCGCATATGCTCTTGATTGAAGCGGAAAAATCATCGTCGCTGAAATTGCCCGCGGCAACCTCTTTGAGCTGGTTGAGAATTTCGTTCTTGGCTTTTTCTTCGTTTTCATTTTCAATGCCGCTCTGGAGCATTACAACGCCCTTGTTGGAGTTAAGCACGGCGGAGCAGTAATAGCAAAGGCTCATTTTCTCTCTTACAACGCTGAAAAGCTTTGAGTATGTGCCGCCGCCGAAAATATCAACCGCAACAATCATCGCTTCAAGGTTGTCATCGTGATTTCTCATGCCCGTTCTGAAGCCCATGACGAGCTTGCCCTGCTTGACATTCTGCGTCTCGCTGACATAATTGGGCTTGGGATAGCCGGGGAGGAATTCCGTCTCGCAGGGAGCGACCTCTCTTTTAACTCTCGAAAATTTCTTTTTGAGTATATCCCTTACAAACTCGGGTGCGGACGAGCCGACCATGGTTATCTGCATCTGAGCGGTTTTGATAAGGTTGCGCCACTCGGCGTAAATATCCTTGCCCGTGAGCTCCTTAATGCTTTCGACCGTGCCGTAGCGGTGCCTGCCGTATGCTTCGTTGGCAAACATAATCTCTTCGCATTTAAGCAGAGCATAAAGGCGTTTGTTGTTCTTTTCAGCCTCGAGCTTTTCAATGAGAAGACGCTTTTCCTCCTCAACAATGTCCGTCGGGAACGCGCCGTCCTCAACAATCGGGTCAAAAACGAGGTCAGTCAGAAGCTCAATGCACTGAGCCGTAACCTTGCCGCCGTCAAGCGAGAAGCGGTCGTCAATCGCGTTGAGAGCGATGTTGAGAAGCAGAGCCTCGCCTTTTTTGGTAACATAGGCATAGATGCCCGCGCCGTAAAGCTCGTCAAGAATTCCGTTGAACGCGGAGAAGTCGGGATATTTCCTGCATCGTCTGTGAAGCAGGAACGGGAGAATGGCTTTGGCGGAAATATTGCCGTCAAGAGGCGTCGCAAGCGTAAAAATAACGCTGCCCGTTTTGAACTTGTCTGTCTGAACGCTCACAAGCCGAACGCCGTCTGTAATATTATGGATAGTCATAAAAAGCCTCCGAACATATATATACAGGCTATAGTATAACACAATGTTACAGAAAATACAATATTTGGTTTTCAATTTATATAACATATAATCAGCAATTATTTTGTATATACATTGTATTGACATTTCTTAAAAATCGGATATAATATATTCAAGGAGATGATTGCCTATGTCAAACAATATCAATGTTGCCAACGCGCCCAAAACAGCAACATTTCAGATGAGAATTAACCCCGAAATCAAATCTCGGGTTGAGGATATATACGCCAGATGCGGAATGACGCTGACCGATGCGATAAATGTGTTTATTCAGCAGTCAATCAATGTTGAGGGTATGCCGATGCTTGTTACTCAGAACAGCAGGGAAGCGATAAAGCAGCAGGCAATAGCTGTCCTTATGAGTGAAATCAACAAGGGCATTGATTCTGTAAAATCTGAAAAAGACTGGGTTTCGGAGGAGGATATTCTCTCTGAATTATATAAGAGGTGATTTATCATGAAAAAAGTGTTATCCGCGCTGATGTGCGCCGTGCTTATTTTATGCTCGTGCCCGTTCTTCGCTTTTGCGGGAAATGAGAAATATGTTGAGTTCGGCTCCTATCCTCAGAGCAGAGTTACATCTGCCGACACGCTTGGCAGGCTGAACGCGCTGAAAATCAGCTGGATTTCCTACGGCTATTTCAGCGGGAACGGCAGCATCGGCTCGGCAAAAAGCGGCGATTACATGAAGTACGCCGATGTTTCCCTTGACGGTGAAAAATACCGCGCCGTTCTTATCAATGATTACCGCCCGATGAAAACGCACAAGAGCAATTCATCAAAAACATATCAGGACGACAACGGCTACCAAAAGGGAAATATCTACTGGTTCAAGTTTGAGCCGCTGAAATGGCGTGTGCTCGATTCCTCAACAGGTCTGATGCTCTGCGAAAGCATTATCGACTCTCAGCCGTTCAACAACACGGTTTATAAAATCGGAAGCAACTATTATAACGATAAAAACGGCAAGAGCTACGCTCACGATTACGCCGAAAGCACGCTCAGAATTTGGCTCAACGATGATTTTTACAACACGGCTTTCACTGCCGCTGAGAAAGCAAAGCTCGGTGAATACGCCTGCACTCAGCAGTATTTCCCGAGAAGCAAGCCGCACGGTGAAATGACCGTTTATGACAAAGTGTTTATGCTTTCAAGGATTGAGGCGACGAGCTCGAAATACGGCTTCAAATCGAGCATGTACTCAGCCGACACCGCTCGCAGGGCAAGAGGAACAGACTACGCGCGCTGTCAGGGACTTCATGTGTGCGAAATCGGCTTCGGGCACAAGGGCAACTCCTGCTGGTGGCTTCGTGCGCCCGCGTTTTTCTCACGGAGAGTAAACAAAATTTTTTATGACGGATACTGCGCTGTTGATTCCTACTACATGGTTGAGCTGACGGATATAGGCGTAAGACCGTGCATAATTTTGAAATGAGGTAACAGTATGAATATTCTTGACGAACTTAAACAAAGCGGAAAGAAGCCCGTAAACATTCTCCACGGCACGGACTGGTGGACTGACTGCGACGATGTTGTTGCAATGAGAATCCTCTGCCGCGCCCACGAAAAAGGGCTGATAAATTTAAAATGCGTCTGCGCCGACGCTGTGGGCAGATACACCGCCGCCTCAATTGACGGCTTCATAAAAAGCGAGGGCATTGACGGCATCCCCGTCGGTGTTGACAAAAGCTTTTCGGGCGACGATTCAAGATGCAGGTATCAGAAAAGGCTCTCCGAGCTTCCTCACACGCTTGATAATGACACCTGCCCCGACAGCTACAAGCTATACCGCAAAATGCTGTGGGAAAGCGACGAAAAATGCCACATAACCGAGGTCGGTTTTCCGCAGATTATTCATCAGCTTATGGTGAGCGAGCCCGACGAAATCTGTCCGCTTGACGGAATGGAGCTTGTGAAGCAGAAGGTTGAAAAAATATGGATGATGGCAGGCGACTTTCGCGGCAGAGTTCACAGGGAATACAATGTTGTCGCGACAAAGGCAGGCTTTGAGGCGATGAAATTTATCCTCGACAACTCCCCTGTTCCCGTAACCTGTCTCGGTTTTGAGGTCGGCGAGACCGTCATAACAGGCGGCAAACTAAAGGACGGCGACACACTCTTTAACGCCCTTGCGGACAACGGCCACGCAGGCGGCAGATGCTCGTGGGACCCGATGACCGTGCTGCTTGCGGTAATCGGCGACGAGGAAAAAGCAGGCTACGAAAAAGTCTGCGGTACTGCGTTTGTTGACGATGAGGGATATACAATCATGGACGAAAATCCCGACGGGCTTCACGCCTATGTTGTCAAAAAGCACGAGGACAGCTTCTATGAAAACATGATAGACGAGATTATAGAAAGCAGGTAAATTTATGATTGGAGGAATACCTCTCAGAGAGCTTGTGGAAAATGAAATAATCGAAAGATCACAGGAAGGCTGCATTGTGCCCGACTACTCGGAGCGGTTGAAAACAGCTGATAAGCAGGAGCTTCTTAAAATCTATGACGAGCTTATGAGCCTGCCGATTGACTCCGCTTTTCCGTTTTATGAGCCCGATGAGCTTTATGAAATCCTCAACGAAAGCACGGGGTGCAGATATAAAGAAACGCCCTGCGATGACGGTCTTCCCCAAAAATATTACGGCGCGTGGCTCGGGCGGATTATCGGCTGTCTTATCGGAAAGCCCATTGAAATTCATCCTTTCGGCTCGGGCGACGGCAAGCTCGACGGCTGGAAGTGCATAAAACGCTGGCAGAGCGGTGCTGATGATGAATTTCCTCCCGTTGACTACATAAGCGGCAATTCGCGCGCAAAGGAAAAATACGGCTGGAGGCTTTCGGGCGAAAACAGTCTGCGCGAAAATATCGCCTTTGCCGAGAGCGACGACGATATACGCTACCTCGTTTTAGGGCTTCTGATGAACGAAAAATACGGCAATAATTTCACGCCGAACGATGTTGCGGATATGTGGCATACCTATCTTCCGAAAAACACGGTTTTCACTGCGGAGTTTGCCGCCATGAGGAACAGCTTTATCTGCGAGTCTTCCGACCCCAAGGAGCAGGTTGAATTCTGCCGCCGTCATCAGAATCCGTTCAGAGAGTGGATTGGCGCGCAGATAAGAGTTGACCATTACGGCTATTACAACGCGGGCGACCCTCTTTCGGCGGCTAAGGCGGCGTTCAATGACGCTTCATTTTCACACACCAAAAACGGCGTCTATGGCGCGATGTTTTTCGCCGCGCTGATTGCCGCGGCATTCACCGAAAAGGACATCGCAAAGTGCGTTGAAATCGCGCTGAGTGTAATCCCGAAAAAATCAAGGCTTTACAGCGATATTGTTTTCACCGTGAACGCGGCGAAAAGATGCAGGAATCCCGAAAGAATTTACAAAAAGCTGTGCGACAGATTCCGCGGCATGAGCAGCGTTCACACCAACAACAACGCCTGCGCCTGCGTTGCCGCAATAATCATGAGCGGCGGTGATTTTCTGAAGGCTGTTTCAATCGCCGTCGGCGCGGGTTGGGACACCGACTGCAACGGCGCGACCGTCGGCTCATTCATGGGCGCGCTTCTCGGAAGCGGAGCGATTCCAGAATATCTCTCCTCCCCTCTTAACGATACGCTTTATTCCTCTGTCTATGGCTTCCACCCCGCAAGCATAAGGGAATGTGCGAAGCGAAGCTATGAGCTTGCAAAAAACAAATAAGCAGACAAAGCTATGTTGCATAAGGCACAAATTCGTAAGGATACTTTAGGAAAATGGTTTTGTCGGAATAAAGGCGCCCCGTTGGGGAGCTGTCTGCGAAGCAGACTGAGGGGGTTACCCCCACCGTCAAAATCACAGATTTTGCCACCTCCCCCGAGGGAGGCTTTATATCTTTCAATTACAGTTTGTTGAGCAAAAAACAAACAAATGAAACAGCAATTCTGAAATAAAGGAAAATAAATTCCAAATTTCAGAATTGCTGTTTTTATTTATTATTTTACTTTTCTAAGCGATTGCGTTTTATTCAACTTCCTCGTCGAGCAGTCCGTAATATCTCGCCGTCCAGTACGGAAGCAGGTAGAGCGTGCCCTCCTGTGAATGGTGTCTGTCCTCGCAGTCCGTCTCAAAAACGCTTGCGTCGGGGCGGTGAACATTTCTTTCGTCATACGGAAGCGGAATTTTAAGCTGAGGCTTTTCGTGCCACTCCTCCTGCTCGGTGTCGAAAACCAAATCTTTTCTCTTTGAATTTTCGTCTCTGTAATGGATAAGGTCAAGAGGAATCTGTCGAAGCGACTCAACGCCCTCAATCAGATCCTCATCCCTGCCCGTCAGAAGCGCGTGAACGAAGCAGAACATCGGCTGTTTCTCAACTCTTTCATACTCCCAGTGATCCTCAACGCCGCACAGATAAATTGAGCGCAGGCTCTCGTCCTCTTCAAGCCTCAGCAGAGTGAGCGAAGCAAGGAAGCCAAGATTATCGTCGATGTGGCAGATATGAGCGTCGCGGATTTTGTGCTGCATTACATTCAGCGGATAGTGATGCTCCTTAACGAATGTGTCATAGAGCTTTTTGTATTTTTCGTCGCCCGAAATGTGATAAGAAACCTTTAAAAATCCGAGCAGTTCAAGCGAATTTATGCCGCGCTCAAAGTACCATTTATCGTCGTGATTCAAAAGATTCGGATTCCACGCCGCCCATGTTGTCGGCAGTCCGTCATGGTCAATGAGCCTGTAATTGTTGTTGATAATGTGCTCCATTATGCCGAGGAGCGCGGTGCGGATTTCTTCCTTTTCGTTCTCGTCGGCGCAAAGGTCATAGTAAATCGACATGGCAAAGAAATGAGATGTCATTTCATCGCTCGATGTTTCGCACTTCCACTCACATTCGCCGTTCGGAGCCTTAACCCATTCGTGGTTGCCGTCGCCGTAGCCCTCCTCACCGGGGTAGCGGACAGCTCTTGCGGTGAAGCCCGGAATGCCTGTGATTTTTGTAAGCAGAAGCATCGCTTTCAGGCTGCGTCTTGCCTTGTCAAGAGCGGTTTTGTCGCCCGTTACGGCGTATTTGAAGCTCTGAGCCGCAACGAAAAGTCCCGTCCACGAACCGTCATTATCGGAAATATGAACATAGCCCGAGTTAATATCGTAATTCTCGATAATCCTCTCGGCGATGAAGCCGCGGCGTGTGTGATATTTCTCAATATTCTTTTCAAATTCCTCCGCTTTTTCGCGAAGCGTTGTTTCAAAAGCGGTTATCATGCTCACGCCCTTGTCGGTCGCGGCAAAAATTCTGCCGCCGTCAGCGTCAACGGCAAGGTCGTTTATCTTATTGGAAAGCACCCATCTGTCGGCGGAAAAATATTTGCATTTGCCCGCTTTCTGATAGATTACGCCGACATCGGTAGCGAAGTATCTGCCGCCCGCATTGTCGCATACAATTTTATAGACGGGATTTTTGGGCAGGGTATGTATTTTATCGGCGGTGAGCCAGAGGTGGAGATTGTCGTGAATCGCCGCGCCGTTATCCGTGCCGAGCCAGAGATAGCCCGCGTTGTCAAAACAAATTGTGTGCGCCTTTGTTTTGGGCATATCGCTGAACTGAGGCAGAATGTTTTTCCATTCCATTCTCTTGCCGTGAACAACGCTGATGTTTGTCTCGGTGGAAACATAAATTTCCTTATCGGAAACGGCAAGGCTCAAGCCGTCGCCGCCCTCAAGGGTGCGGTTGAGATAATCGTTCTCGGCGTTGTAATCCGTGCAGATAATTCTGCCCTTTGTGAGCACCCAGAGCCTGCCGCGTTTGTCGCAGACATCGACTATTTTTTCGGGGAATTTTCTGACAAATTTCAGCGAACTGCCGATGAGAAAATAAAGCTCGCTTTCCATGCAGACGGCAATTCTCTGACCGCTCAGCGGTGAAAGTGCGTTTATGCTTTTTGTAAGCGTCTCCTCAAACACGCGGACAAATTCCTCGCCCTCGAGCTTATAAAGGCCGCCCGTTGTGCCTGCATAAACCGTGCCGTTGTCAGCCGACAGAAGGCAGTTGGTTTTCGGCGTGAGAAGTCCGTTTTCCGCGGTGAAATTTTTCTTTTTATACTGAGTGAATTTTCCCGAAATATAACGTCCGTTTTTAGCTTTCATAATATCTCCTTTTAAATCAGATATTGTTTATTTTTTTCTATAAGAATTACGCTGACGATGGCCTTTATATAGACGCCGTCGGCGCGGTAATCCTCTTTGATTATTACGCCGTCCTCACGGATTTTTGCCGCAAGTCCGCCGTCGGTGTAGGGAATAAGAAACTCCGCCTTGCGCCTTGTGGGTGGCAGAGAGAGCTGAATGGTCGCAAGAAGCTGTGCGAGTCCCTCGCCCGTGAGAGCGGAAATCATGCAGAACCTGCCGATATTGGGCAGGGCGTAAAGATTCTCCGCCTTGTCGCACTTATTCATAACAGATACAATCGGCTTGCCCTGACAGCCTAAAGCGTTGAGCAGGTCAAACGTAACCTGTAAATGCTCGCCGCAGTGAGGGTCGGAAGCGTCGCACACATTGAGGATAACCGTGGCGTTTGCCGCCTCCTCAAGCGTGGATTTGAACGCCTCGACAAGATGATGCGGAAGCCGTCTTATAAGACCAACCGTGTCAATGAGCATAATCTCTCTGCCGTCGGGGAGAGTAAGTCCTCTCGAGGTCGGGTCAAGCGTTGCGAAAAGCTTGTTTTCCGCAAGCACGCCCGCCTGCGTCAGAGCGTTCATGAGCGTGGATTTGCCCGCGTTTGTGTAGCCTATTATGGCGACAGTCTCAACGCCGTCTTTTTCTCTGCGTTTGCGAAGCTGCTCGCGGCGTTTGGCGATTTCAACAAGCTCCTCTTCAAGGTTCTGAATACGCCTGCGGATATGCCTGCGGTCGCTTTCGAGCTTGCTTTCACCGGGGCCTCTTGTGCCTATGCCGCCGCCGAGCCTTGAAAGCTCCGCGCCCTTGCCGCCCAGACGGGGCAATGAGTATTTGAGCTGAGCGAGCTCAACCTGAATTTTGCCCTCGCCGCTTCTTGCGCGCGCGGCAAAAATATCGAGAATGAGCATCGTTCTGTCGATAACTCTTACATCTGTTTCGTTTTCGATGTTTCTCTGCTGAGACGGCGTAAGCTCGCAGTCAAAAATCAGCAGGTCGATTTCATTGTTTTCGCTGAAATCCTTAATCTCCTGAATTCTGCCGCTGCCGATATATGTAGCCGTGTCAGGCTTGTCCCTTTTCTGAATCACACGGGCGCAGACAACCGCACCCGCCGTTCTCGCAAGCTCCTCAAGCTCGTCAAGGGAATCCTCGGCGTCATAATAGCCTGAATCGACGCCGACAAGCACCGCTTTTTCGGGTTCTTCGTTGTGTGTTTCAACAAGTTCCATGTTTTCTCCTTAAAATCCGTTGGGATTATTCTTCTGCCAGCGCCATGAATCCTCGCACATTTTATCAAGGTTTCTTTCCGCTTTCCAGCCGAGCTCCGTGAACGCCTTTGACGGGTCAGAGTAGCAGGTAGCAAGATCGCCGTCCCTGCGCGGAGCAATTTTATAATTTATCTTTCTGCCCGAGGCTTTCTCAAATGCCTTAACTATGTCAAGCACGCTGTAGCCTGTGCCTGTGCCGAGGTTATAAACATTTATTCCGCTGCCCGACAGCACCTTCTCAACCGCCTTGATATGACCGAGAGCGAGGTCAACAACATGAATATAATCGCGCACGCCCGTGCCGTCGTGAGTGTCGTAATCATCGCCGAAAACGCTCAGCTGAGGCAGCTTGCCTATGGCAACCTGAGTAACATAAGGCATAAGATTGTTGGGGATTCCGTTGGGATTTTCGCCTATCATTCCGCTTTCGTGCGCGCCGATGGGGTTGAAATATCTGAGAACGGTTATGCTCCAGTCATTGTCGGAAGCGTAAATATCCTGTAAAATAAGCTCTATCATATACTTTGTAGTGCCGTAGGGGTTGGTAGTGCCGCCGATTTTCATATTCTCGGTGAGCGGCGACTGATTTTCGCCGCCATATACGGTTGCGGACGAGCTGAAAACTATCTTTTTACAGCCCGCGTCTCTCATGGCTTCGCAGAGAGTTACCGTGCCGCCGATGTTGTTTTCGTAATATTCAAGAGGCTTTCTGCACGACTCACCGACAGCCTTAAGTCCCGCAAAATGAATAACGGCTTCGATTTCGTTTTCTGAGAAAATCTTATCGAGGGCTTCACGGTCGCGGATATCCGCCTCGTAAAATTTAAAATCCTTACCTGTAATTTTTTTAATTCTGTTAAGGCTTTCGGGGTTACTGTTGTAAAAATTATCCATAACAACAATTTCGTACCCCGCGTTCAACAGTTCAACGCAGGTGTGTGAGCCGATAAATCCCGCGCCGCCCGTTACTAATATTGACATATTGCTTCCTCCAAAGTATAATACTCATATAGAGTATAATTTTACTTATATATTATATAAATTATAAAAAAAATTTTCAAGAGAAAAAGAGGTTTATATGAAAAATTTATCTGATATAGGCGTAATTAAAGATGTTATGAGCCGCCACGGGTTCACTTTTTCAAAGGCTCTCGGGCAGAATTTCATAATCAACCCCTCAGTTTGCCCGAGAATTGCCGAGGAGGGCGGCGCAAGGGAGGGCGTCGGCGCGCTTGAAATCGGCGCGGGCGTCGGCGTGCTCACGGCTGAGCTTGCCAAAAGAGCGGAAAAGGTTGTCTGCGTTGAGCTTGACACAAGGCTTCTGCCCGTACTCGATGAAACGCTCGCTGACTTTGACAATGTTACGATTATAAACGACGATGTGCTCAAAGCCGACCTCAATAAAATCGCAAAGGAGCATTTCGGCGATATGCCGTTTGTGGTGTGCGCCAATCTCCCCTACTACATAACCTCGCCCGTTATCATGAAGCTGCTTGAAAGCAGACTGCCTGCCGAGTCGATAACCGTTATGGTGCAGAAAGAGGCGGCGCAGAGGCTCTGCGCCAAAACAGGCAGCCGCGACGCGGGAGCCGTTACCGTTGCGGTGGATTTCTACGCCGAAGCGCAGAAGCTGTTTGATGTTTCGCGCGGCTCATTCATGCCGTCGCCGAATGTTGACAGCGCGGTTATCCGCCTTGATGTAAGAGACGAGCCGCCCATAAGCGTAACGGACGAAAAATTCTTTTTCAGAGTAGTTAAAGCCGCGTTTGCACAGAGAAGAAAAACCGCCTCGAATTCGCTGAGCGCGGGGCTGAATCTGCCGAAAGACATAGTCAACAGAGCCATCGAAAACGCAGGCTTCGCGCCGACAGTCAGACCGGAGAGCCTCAAAATGGAGGAGCTCGGTGCTTTGAGCGAAGCACTCTGGGAAGAAATAAAAAACGAAGCTCAATGAACTGAGCTTCGCATAGAGTTTTATTTTCCGCAGGTCGTACGCCTGCGGATTTTCATTTACAAAACAACTGAAATTGTCAGCACGCCGCTGTCATAATCCGCGCTGATTTTTCCGCCGAGCTTCTGTGTGATTTCCTTTGCGATTGAAAGCCCGAGACCCGTGGATTTTCTCGCGTCATTGACGGTATAAAACCTGTCAAAAAGTCTCGCCGTCTGAATGTTGGAAAGCTCCCTCGCAGTGTTGGAAAAATTCACAGTGCCGTCCTCTGCGGCGGTGATTACAAGGTCGCCGTCGGAATATTTGGCGGCATTTGAAATTATGTTGCCGAAAACGCGCAGGAGAAGATTTCTGTCGGTAACTCTCACAATGCTGTCGGCGAGGGTGATTTCCGGCTCAATTCCCTTGTCCTTTAAAAGCGTGTAATTTGCCGCGAGACTTTCCTCAACAAGCGAGCTGATATTGACCTCCTCGGGATTTATTTCCGACTCTGCGGTGGCGACAACGGAAAATCTGAACAGCTCCTCGGTGAGCGTTTTCATGGCGTCGGCTCTGTTGCGGATTGTGCTGAGATAACGCTCGGTCTGCGCGCTTTTTTCTTCCTTTTCGATAAGGTCGAGACAGCCCGAGATTGCCGTCAGCGGAGTGCGCAAATCGTGAGAAATATTCGTAACCGCTTTCTTGATTTCCTCGTCGCCCTCGGCGTATTTATGGCGAAGCTCAATGATTGTTTTCAGCTCATCATTGAGTGAGGCGGCAAGAGAGCGCATATCCTTATCCGCCGAAGAAATTTCAATCAGAGTGTTGGTTTCCTCAGCAGTTTTTTCTTTAAGCTGAGACTCGATTTCCTTTGCCGATTTTTTTAAAAGAAACACCTTTAAAATCAGCGCAAAAAACAACGCCGACAGCAGAATGATAATGAGATAAAAATATGCGTTCATGGTAATATGCTCCTATTAGAGGCGAATATTATTCGCGGGTTTTGATGTTTTTTCAAACGGGTGAGTGCCTTCCTCTTTGAGGAAGGGGAACCGCCGAACGGCGGTGGAAGGAGTTGCTCAATAAATCTGACACTCCCTCAGTCTCGCATACGCTCGCCGGCTCCCTCAAAGAGGGAGCCATTCCTCTGAAGACGGAGGATTGTGCAGAATTGAAAAGTGGGAGTGCTCCCCTACTCGTGAATCTGAAAATATTAAACACTCACTTCACTTTATTTCAGGTCTTCTTTTCTGAAGATGAAAACTCCTGTGCAGGTGAACACAGCAATGAAAGCAAGGCTGTATGAGACATTGCCGATGTTAAAGGCGTTTTTCGGCGACTTAATTTCGGTCATTTCAGTGTAATTCTCTCTGTGACAGAGGTACTTTGAATTTTCGGGAATGTAACAGCACGACGCCGCAGAAGCGTTCTCGGTAGTCGGGAAAAATTTACAGATTACATCCAGCGTTTTGCGGATGTTTTTATCAGAAATGTACTGCGAATTTCTCACTGTTTTAAACACAATATCATCTCCGTCGGACAGGCTCTCGATTTCACTCAGCGGAACGCCGTTTACCGTGTCGATAACCTCCGAGTATTCGGGCATGCTGAGAATCTCGCTGAGTCTGTCCGTACCGTAAAGCATGCCGACAATAATCAGCGCGGACATGACAATCGGAATCGCTTTTCCTCTGCAGACAAACGACGCGAAAGTGCCGAGCGAGCTGAACGCAATTGAGGCAAGCACGCAGACAAAAATATAGGCAAGATATGTCTTTAAGTCCATGACATTTTTTATTACGAGCCATACGCTGCCGAGCATATAAAGCACTGTGAAAATCGATGCCATAAACGCCGAAACAACAGCGTTTGAAAGATAAATCTGCGCCTTTGAGTAGCCCGAAAACAGCTTGTTCCTTATAACTCCGTCGGTGAAATTTATACCCGAGAAAAACGCTATAAATGTTGTGATGATAAATGAGCAATATATTAAAAGCTCAAACGGATAAAGATATACATGAGGATTTTCATTTATCGAAACAATATTGCCGTAATTGAGATATGCGGCAAGCGCGGCGGTCAGGCCGAGAAGAAGCAGAAATCGTTTATAGCTGAAAAGTCTCGCGAAATCCGCGCGGAGAAGCTTAGCCATTTTCTTCACCTCCGACAAGGTTGATGAAGTAGCTTTCAAGGCTTTCGTCCTTTTCGTTCATCGAGATTACGTTGCAGCCGTTCTTTGAAAGCTCAACAATAATCTGAGCTATGTTTATGTCGCCGTAAATATCCGCCTGCGTGTCGGAAACTATGCTGAAATCAATGCCCTTTTCGGTGAGCAGATTTGAAAGCGCGGTTGTGCTGTCAACGGTCAGACGGACACATTTTCTCTGAACGGCACCCAGCTCCTGCGCGCTCATTTCCTTGACCATTGTGCCCTTATCCATAAAGCCGTAATGAGTCGCCACCCTCGAAAGCTCGTCGAGAATGTGGCTCGAAATGAGAATTGTAACCTGCTTTTCGCGGTTGAGCTTTAAAATCAGCTCGCGGATTTCGATAATTCCCTGCGGGTCAAGTCCGTTCATAGGCTCGTCGAGAATGAGAAAATCGGGACTGCCGCAAAGGGCAATGGCTATTGCGAGGCGCTGACGCATACCTAAAGAAAAATGCCCCGCTTTTTTCCTGCCTGTGTCCGAAAGACCGACGAGCTTTAAAAGCTCATCAATACCGTCAAAGGACGGAAGTCCGAGCACCCTGTACTGCTGACGGAGATTTTCCTCAGCCGTCATGTCGCGGTAGATTGCGGGAGCCTCGATAATCGCGCCGATTCTGCGCCGCGCGGCATAGACAGCCTTTGTGCCGCTGTCTGCTCCGTAAAGGGTGTAGCCGCCCTTCGTCGGCTCCTGCAAACCGCAGACAAGGCGGATAAACGTGGTTTTGCCCGCGCCGTTTCTGCCGACGAGTCCATAGACCGAGCCTTTTGGAATGTGGATGTTGAAATCCGAAAGAGCCTTGAATTTTTTGTAGCTTTTGCAAAGGCTCTGAGAAGTTAAAATGTAGTCCATTTTACTTTCCTCCTTTTTTGTTTTAAGAAAAGTATAAAATGTCGGGTTAAATAATCGGTTAAGGAAAGAGTTAAGATTCGGTTAATTTTCGTTGAGCTTAAAGCCGATACCCCACACACTTTCAATGTATTCCTTATCGCTGTGCTCACGGAGCTTTTTTCTGATATTGCTGATATGCACCTTTAATGAGCTTTCAACGCAATCGGGCGTTTCAAGGCTGATTTTATCAAGCAAAGCCGACTTTGTAACAACATTCGGCGCGTTGAGCATAAGCACCTTTAAAATCGCAAGCTCGGTGCGCGTGAGTTTAAGCTCACAGCCGTCAACATAGCCCAAACAGGTGTTCATGTCAAGGCGCAGAGAGCCTGCCTCGATAATCCCTGTCGGGAGCTGTCTTTCGGCGTTACGAAGCTGAATTTTTATCCTCGCCATGAGCTCTCTTAACTCAAACGGCTTCGTTACATAATCTGCCGCTCCGCCCAAAAGAAGATTGACCTTGTTGTCCGTGTCGATTTTTGCGCTGATGACGATAACGGGCACGCCGTTTATTTTTCCGATAAGCTCCTCGCCGCTCATGCCCGGGAGCATTAAATCAAGCAGGACGAGGTCGGGCGTGTGATTGCTAAGCAGAAGCAGAGCCTCCGTACCCGAAAAGGCGCACAGCGGCTCCCAGCCCTCATTTTTTATTGCCTCGCAGAGCAGGGAATTTATATATTCGTCGTCATCGACTATGAGAATTTTTTTCATTTTATCACCCGATAACATAATAACTTAAAATGCTTAATTTTTGTTATAAAAAAAGTAAAGATTCGGTTAAGATTTTTTGTCGCGCAGACCTGTGATAATAAGCACGGCTGACGCGGCGATACACACGCAAAAAATAATAAGATAAATGTTGCCGTTTATGCAGTTTTTCCAGTCGGCAAAATTCACGGCGTAATCGCCCGAAGCGTCGATGCCGATGATTTTATTCACAACATACTGACAGGCGTAGGCTGTCGCGCCGAAAGCAAAAACATCGGCGGCGGCTTTGATTTTTCTGTTGTATTTTAAAAGATGAACAACGCCCGAAACTGCGAAAGGAATCGAAGAAAAAAGCAGAATAAAAATTCCGTTTTTCACGCTGAAATCGACAGTGATTTTCGCGACGGAAATCATAAGAAAAATGCACAGAAAACAGGCAGAAAAATAAATGAGCGGAATGAATTTTCTCTCGCTTTCGGGAAGATATTTTTTGAGAAGAAAATATCCGAAAATAATTATGTATCCGAGCAGAGTTCCGAGAGCGGCGATGCCGAACCAGTTCCCGTGAAGGCGCAGACAGCAGGTGAGAAAAAGTAAAACGAGCGACAGATATGTTGAGCCTGCAAAGACGGCGAGCTTGTGATTTTCCGTAAATCTTATGCAGGACGGAACAAATGTGAACGCCGTCAGAATCCCCGCAAGGGTTGTGAGCGAAAATGTGAATTTTTTGTTGATGCACAAATCGCAGATAACCGAAATCACAGCTCCGATAATATAGACCGCCGTGAAGCCGCAGAAAAATGTTTCGCTGATTTTGCGGTAAAGCCGCGCGTCCTCTTTCATCTTTCTGTATTCCGTGTCATTCGCGCCTGCGATAAGCTCGTGCTCCGAAACGTCGAGCACTTTGCATATATCAGGTATCATTGTAATATCGGGATAGCTCTTGCCCATTTCCCATTTTGAAACCGCGGACTCCGAAAGGAAAAGAATTTCCGCAAGTTCTTTTTGTGTCAGCCCCTTTTCAATCCGCTTCTGACGAATGAACGAGCCGAATGTAATTTTGTTGATCACTGAGATCACCTCCGAAAAAATCATACCATACCCGCGCTGATTTGTAACGGGAGCGTCAGTCGAGTTGCCGTTTTACAGGCGGGAAAGCACATCTGATATTGACAAAAACACATTCATTATGTATATTAAAGCTGTAATTATTTTATCAGCACTATATTGCTGTGTCAACCAACCAAAAAAGGAGATAATATTATGCGTTTAGCAACAACAATTGCGGATTTCAGAGGCTACTGTGAAAACAATGTGCAGGCTGTCAGAGCCTACGAGGGCACGGGCTTCACTCACCTTGACTATTCATTTTATGTAGAAAATTATGAGGGCTCGCCGTTCATGTCCGACGACTGGGTTAAGGAAATTTCAGCCGCGGCAAAGGAAGCGGAAAAGCTCGGCTTCGATTTCGTACAGGCTCATTCACCGAGAAACGATTACTTCTGCGACGACCGTGAGACTGTCATAAAGGGCAACATCCGCTCGATTGAGGCGTGCGCCTATCTCGGAATAAAAAATCTCGTTGTTCACTCGGGCAGAAGCGCAAAATTTCAGAATCCCGACGACATGGAAAAATACATGGACGGAGTGCAGGAATTCTATGAAGCTCTCTATCCTGCGATGGAAAAATACAATGTCCGTGTTCTTGCGGAAAACTACACGCCGTCATCACGGAATGAATGTGCTTTTTACAGCGGCGAACAGCTTGCGGAATTCATCGACAGATGCAATCATCCTCTCCTCGGTGTCTGCTGGGATATAGGCCACGGAAATCTCATAAATCCCGAGCAGTACGGCGACCTTGCGACGCTCGGCGAAAGACTCTGCGCCGTTCATATTCAGGATAATCTCGGCAAAAACGACAACCACCTCTGCCCGTTCATGGGAACAACCGATATTGACGCGGTTATGAGAGGACTCAGAGACAGCGGATTTATAGAGAGAAACGGCGTTTTCACATTCGAGTGCGACAATATTATCATGCGCGCGAAGCACAGACACGAAAGCGGCGAAATAATTGCCAACGAGCCGTCGCTTGCGGTGAAGCGTGCCGCGATTACGCTGATGTATGAAATCGGCAAGGATATTCTCACAAAATACGGCTGCTTCGACGGTTAAAAGCTATGGAAAGAGCGACGCTGAAAGACCTCAATATGCACTCACGCGATGAGGTGCTGAGATTTCTCAAAAGGCTTTGGAATAATGAGCCTGTCCCCTGCCCCGTGTGCGGAAACGAGCTTGAGCTTCTGCATAAAAAAGCAAAAAAGAGCGACTGCGACTGGAAGTGCGTTCAGTGCGACAAGGCGTATAAAACGCTGTATCTGCTCGACGAAGTAAACGAAAAATATCCGTAAAAAAATGACAGCTCATAACGGGCTGTCATTTTTTGCATAAAAAATCCCTGCGGGAAAAACTTTTAAAAAACCCGCAGGGATATGAATTACGGTCGGAGAGCGAAGTGAAAGGAAGGCTTCGCGGAAAAAGGAGTAAAAAGGCCCCGACCGCCGTAGCTGTTTAATTTATTACCAGATTTCTTTGCTTTCTGTCTGAGCGACGACGAGCTTTACAAACTCGTCAACAGGCATTGCACCGATTTCGCCCTCGCCGCGCTTGCGGACTGAAACCGCGCCTGCTTCGATATCCTTATCGCCCATGAGGAGCATATAGGGAACCTTTTCAAGCTGAGCCTCGCGAATCTTGTAGCCTGTCTTTTCGCTTCTTATGTCAACCTCACAGCGGATGCCTGCGTCCTCTAATTTCTTTGCGATTTCGTAAGCATAGTCGTGATGTCTGTCGGCAATCGGAAGAAGCTTAACCTGAACGGGAGCAAGCCATACGGGGAACGCGCCCGCGTACTTTTCGATAAGCAGGGCAAGTGTTCTCTCATAGCAGCCGATTGATGTTCTGTGAATGATATAGGGATTCTTCTTTGTGCCGTCGCGGTCAACATATTCCATGCCGAATTTCTCGGCGAGCATCTGGTCAATCTGAATTGTGATAAGAGTGTCTTCCTTGCCGAATACATTCTTAATCTGAATGTCAAGCTTCGGGCCGTAGAAAGCGGCTTCGCCGATGCCGACTTTGTAGGGAATTTCAAGGTGGTCAAGGATTTTCTTCATGATTCCCTGAGCCTCGTCCCACTGCTCAACAGTGCCGATATATTTTTCTTTGTCGTCGGGATCCCACTGTGAGAAACGGTAGCTTACGTCCTCATAAAGACCGAGAGTTTTGAGCATATAGATAGCAAGCTCAAGGCAGCCCTTGAATTCATCTTCAAGCTGCTCGGGAAGGCACATAAGATGACCTTCGGAAATTGTGAACTGACGCACACGGATAAGACCGTGCATTTCGCCCGACGCTTCGTTTCTGAAAAGAGTTGAAGTTTCGTTATAGCGCAGAGGCAGGTCTCTGTAAGAGCGGGCTCTGTTGAGATATGCCTGATACTGGAACGGGCAGGTCATGGGACGGAGCGCGAAAACTTCTTCGTCCTTGCCCTCTTCGCCCATTACGAACATGCCGTCTTTATAATGATCCCAGTGGCCTGAAATCTTATAAAGGTCGCTCTTTGCCATGTAGGGAGTCTTTGTGAGCTTCCAGCCTAACTTCTGCTCAGTGTCCTCAACAAAACGCTGAAGAAGCTGAATGATTCTTGCGCCCTTGGGAAGAAGAATGGGAAGTCCCTGACCGATTGAATCAACTGTGGTGAAGAGCTCGAGCTCTCTGCCGAGTTTGTTATGGTCGCGCTTCTTTGCCTCTTCAAGAGCGGCAAGATGAGCTTCCATGTCGCTCGCCTTGGTGAACGCTGTGCCGTAAACACGCTGGAGCATCTTGTTCTTTTCGCTTCCGCGCCAGTATGCGCCTGTGCAGGAAATGAGCTTGAACGCCTTGACTCTGCCTGTGTCGGGAAGATGAGGACCTGCGCAGAGCTCTGTGAACTCGCCCTGCTTGTAGAAGCTGATGTTTTCGCCCTTGTCAGCGTGCTCCTTAATAAGCTCTACCTTGTAGATTTCGCCTAAATCCTCGTAATATTTGATTGCCTCGTCGGGAGTCATCTCGAATTTTTCGAGAGGGAGCTTCTCCTTGACGATTTTTTTCATCTCTGCTTCAATTTTTTCAAGGTCTTCGGGAGTGAAGGGGCTTTCGATGTCAAAGTCATAATAAAAACCGTCGTCGATAGCAGGGCCGATCGCCAGCTTCGCTTCGGGGAAGAGTCTTTTAACCGCTTGAGCAAGGATATGAGAGGCTGTGTGGCGAAAGCAGCGCTTTGCCTCTTCGGCCTCCTCAAAGGATATAAATTCGAGGGTGCAATCCTCGGTGAGAGCAGTTCGCATATCGCAGAAGGTATCGTTTATTTTACATATGCACGCTGACTTATAAAGGCCCATGCTGAGGTCTTTTGCAACGTCCATAGCGGTGGTGTTTTCAGGGTACTCCTTTACTGTACCGCCTTTCAGAGTTACGTTAATCATAAATATTCCTCCTAAAAAATAAAGACTTCACCCCATACACTGGGATGAAGTCATAATAAACTCCACGGTTCCACCCGGTTTGCGGCATAATAACACCGCCACTCGAAGCCTTAACGCGGCTGAACGGCACGCCTTATTTCGGCGGCTCTCGGCAGTGGTAACAATACTTCGGCAAAATCCCCGCTTTCAGCCCATGACGGGAAATCTCTGATTCGCTTTATAAGCATTGCCTTCTGCGTCAACGATTTAACAAAACCGATTTTACACCATTAACAGTAAAATGTCAAGGGGGTTTTGACGGATTATTTGCGGAAATTATTTTAATTCTGCGCCTGCTCGGGTGCTAAAGTGATAACCGCGATTTCAGGTCTGTTGAAAAACCTCACGGGAGCAGGGTAATTGCCCAGACCGCTCGATACAAACAGTGTGCTGTCGCCCAGAGTGTAAGTGCCTTTCATGTATGTGCCGTACCTCTCGGGGAAGAATGTGCTGCCGTCATAAACCGCGCCGAGCACGGGCAGACGGTACATTCCGCCGTGAGTGTCGCCGCAGACGGAAAGGTCAATGCCGAAATCCGCGAACTTTTTGAAATTCGACGCGTGGGCGAGAAGAATCGAGTAATTATAATAATCGCGCGTGAAAGCGTTGGAAAGGTCGAATGTGTCGGAATAATACACATTGTTTATACCGTAGAGGTGAAGCGTTGTGTTCTTAACCGTTATGATTTCATCGTCATAATTGAGAACATGAACGCCGTGAGCCGCTATGGTGTCATAAAATTCCTGATTTTCGCTGTCGTGCTCGCCGTTGATGTAATATGTGGTGTAATTCTCGCCGAGGTACTCCATAAGGCTCAGCGCGGTGTCGGTGCCGCTGTTCTGCGAAAGATTCGAGTACATATCGCCTGTTACGAACACAAGGTCGGGCGTCTGCTCCGCCACAAGTTTTTTGAGCCGTTCGTTATCTCTGCCGAATTTTGCGCCGTGCAGGTCGGTGAGCTGAACAATAGTTATCATATCGTTTATCCGCTCGTCCGTGAAGCAGACATTATTCACCGTAAGCGTGAAGTTGCTGAACCACCAGACGAACACAATAAACAATAAAAAGTATATCCGTTTTCTGCGCTTTCTGCGCCGTTTTTCTTTGCTCATGTTATCTGCTCAATTCGTAAAAGACTACTTCGTTGCCGCCGATTTTAGTGTCAAGGACAAGACTGCCGTCCTTGATTTCAACCTTTGTTTCGGTCGGCATGAGAACGGAGCACTCCTTATATTTCGCGTTTAATTCGTTGAAATAAAGCTGTCTCTTTTCGCTGTCGCGCAAAATGCCCTCAATATTGCCGTCGTCAGGCGACCAGCTGAAGCATTCGTCGCCGATGCCGTAGGTCTTTCTGTCCTCCTGCCACTCATCAAAGAAGTTGCAGTCGTCGTTTACGCGGTAGGTTGTGAGCGTCGCTTCACCGTCCGCAAACTGAGGAACATTTATTTTAAGCGAAAGATTCGCGCTGCGGTCGTAGTCAACTTTGTTTTTATAATTATATGCCATTATATGAAGAATATTTTCGTTTTCATCATAGGCGGCAACGGTGTTGACCTCCGCTTTGGGAATAAGACCTTTACACGTCCTCTTAACCTTTGCGAGTTTAGAATTCTTAAACTTCTGAATGTTGTTTGAGACATGGTAGCTTACCGTGGGATTTCCGTGCATAAGACCGCCCGAGAAATAGCCCCAGTAAGAGAAGTAGTCGATATTGTTTTCTATCATCTGACTGTAGAGCCTAGCGTCAAACGCCGCCTGCCATAAATCGCCTGCCGCGCGGAGCATAAGCTCGTTTGAATCAGCACCGCTTGAGTTGCCGACGAGAACTCTGCCCTCGTCAACGCCGTATCTGAGGTCGTTAAGACCGTATTTCTCGGCATATCCGCGAAGCTCGTCAAACATATCGGGGAGGGATTTTCTGCCCTTGTTTTTGTCGCCGGGTGCGCTTACATAAAATGAGGCGGAGAGATAGCAGATTCTCGTACCCTTTTCGCCTGTTTTATAGTTCGTACCCTCGGCGCAATGGCGGATGAAAATTTCTTCATCCCACAAGCCTTCGGAAACACTCATTGAGTGCGCGCCGACATAAACATCTTTGCCGATAACATCCTGCAAAGCCGCAACCGTGTAGTCATACAGCTTGCAGTAGGCTTCGGCGGATTCAGCGGGGTCGCCGCTCTGAGTCTTGAACCAGTCGCTGTTTTCATACTCTGTCATAACGCCGAAATGCCATGTCATGACCTCGTCTTTGCCGAATTCATCGACAAGAGCCTGCGCGATGGCGGCGATGTAGTCATAATAAACATCATAATCGTCGGGCGGATAAACATTCGTGCCGAAATAGTCAAGGCTGAAATCCTTTGTGTATTTCATCGGAACACTGCCGAGCTTAAGGTGGGGCTTTGCGCCGAGTGAAATTATGCCCTTACAGTTTTTGATAAGCGGCTCAAAATCATAATCGTCAAGAACGCTTGTGTCATACGGATCCTTGAAAAGGTCGCGTTCGGGGTTGCCGCCCGTGCACTGCATGAGCTGAACATACTCCACAAACTCAAAAATATCGTTGTCTTCATTTCTGACAGGGTTATAGAACTGAGTGCCCATATCCCACAGATTGACGTTGCTCGCCTTGTTGCCGACAACCTCGCCGAGCTGAGAAGCGTCAACCTTGAAAACATATTTTCCGCTTAAATCAATGCTGCCGAAAAAGCCCGCAACGGCAAAATAAGCCGCAAGAATAAAGGCGAAAATTTTTCTGATTATGCACATAAAATACCTCTTACATAGTCAACAACTGTGATAATAAAATCAACAACCTTGTTTAAAATGCTCATATAATCAAAGTTCATAAAGAACTCAGCGATTGAGCCGAATGAATCGAATGCGTCAAATGTGAACATCGGGTCGATTTCTTCCGCCGTATCGGCAGGAGCAACCGTGCCGTCCTCGTTTATTGTGATGTCCTCTGAAGTGTCTGCGTTAGCCTGGAAAGTAATAGTATAATCGTTCGCGTAGGTCTGAGCCGCCGTGTTTGCTCCGCCGTGAAGGACGAAGCCGCTGATTTTTGACATGGCGCTGCCTGTGGCGTAAGCGAAGCCGAAGGCTGTCTGACCGATTTCGGTAACAGAAGACGGAACTGTTACGGATTTGAGACTGCTGCAATCAACAAAAGCGTTTTTCTGAATGGTGGTTACGCCGTTGTTAAGCGTAAGGCTTGTAAGAGAAATACAGTCAGAGAAAGCACCTTCCATAATTGTCTTTGTTGCTGAGGGAATAACAACAGTTGTGATATTTTTGCAGTTGAAGAAAGCGTATTTGCCGATTGAGGTAACACTCGCGGGAATGCTTACATTTGTAAGAGCATCGCAGTCGTAGAAAGCAAAGTCGCCGATTGTTTTAACAGATGACATTGAGGGTAACGCCGAAAGGCTGTCGCACTCGGCAAAAGCATAGTTGTTAAGCTGAGTTACGCCGTTCATTGTAACAGATTCAAGATTATCACAGCCCGCGAAAGCATAAGTATCAACAGAAACAGTACTCGCACCGAGAGTTACGGTTTCGAGTGAATCACTGCCGAAGAAGCACCTTTCGGGGATTTTCGTGATATTATCGCCCGCATAGAAATTTTTGAGATATTTTGTTTCTCTGAATGAGTCATCGCCGACAGAGAGTACATCTGACGGAACAGTATAGGACTGAGCAGTTTTACCTGCGGGATAAACAACAATATGTTTGCCTATCTTGTCGAGAAGAACGCCTGTGCTGTCAGCTGAGAAGCACTCGTTGTCGCCGTTTGCAGTGAACGATGTAAGAGCATCACATCCTGCGAATGCTGAATTGCCAAGTGTGTCAAGAACTGAGTTAACTTCAAAATGAGTTATGCCTGTGTGCGCAAATGCCTCCTCGCCGATTGTGGAAACGCTGTCGCCGCCTGTTATTTCAGTAAGATTATAACAGCTTGAGAAAAGCCCGTCGGGAATTACTGAAACATAAGTGCCGATTTCAAGCGTCATTCCGCTGTCTTTGCCTGTGCCGTTGAAAACACCCATGCCGATGGTGGAAACAGACGCCGCTTCGTATGTAATGTAGCTTACATTCGAGCAGTCCGCAAAGGCTCTGTCCTTAATTATGGAAATCATACGGGGAATTGTGATTGTCTGAGCATTTTTGCAGCCCTCAAAAGCTGAGGAACGAACTGTTCTTATGGTTTCGGGGAGAGTGATGTTTTCAAGTCCCGAGCCGCAGAACGCGCCCTCGCAGATTTCGTTTATATTGCTGAAAGTGAAATCAGTCAGAGCCGTGCAGCCTCTGAAAGCGTTTGAGTAGATTTTGGTAACATTTTCGCATCCTGTGATTTCGCTGAGCGCGGCACAGCCTCTGAAAGCATAGTCGCCGATTGACGCAACAGAGCCGAAATCAACGGAAACGAGCTTTTTGTATTTGTAGCCGTTGCCGCCGTTGTAAAAGGAATAACTGCCGACATAAGTTACACCGTCATCAAAAACTACTGATTTTATGTAGTTCTGATACTTGTCCCAAGCGGGAGCCGCATTTAAAGAGTAGTCCGCCATCTGACCGCTGCCCGAAAATGTGAGCGTACCGTCAGATGTGTTGAGACTCCATGTTATTCCGCTGCCGCAGGTTCCGCTGTAGGTTGCGGCAAAGGCAACAGGTGTGCTCAGTGTGAAAATTGTCAGGCACATTATTATGCCAAGAAAAAGAGATATTGCTTTTTTCATAATAACACCCCATTATTTTTATTATTGATTTAATTATATCATACAATTTAAAATTTGCAACAGATAATACATTCAATTTCATACAGACAGCCGCAAGACATAAAAATGCACGGAAATGCTCCATTTTTCTTTTCTAACACCCGACGGGGAGCTATCCGCGCAGCTGACTGAGGGGAAATTTGTACGAAAATGAAAAACGGGACGCCCGGAGGTCGTCCCCTACAAGCCTGTTAATACCGCAGCTTTTTCAGGGATCGTCGTCTCGGCGGCCCGTAATTTTTTGATAAATTTAATTTGTTCGCATACCGTGATAAAAAATATTACAAAACTTCCGCATCGTCCTCAAAATTATAAAATTTCAGCCGTGGCAGCCCGAATAAAAAATCAGTCAACGCTGAACAGCAGGTCGCCGTAGGTCGGGAACGGCCAGAACTCTCTGCCCACAAGAAGTTCAAGCTCGTCGGCAGGCTTTCTGATTTTTTCCATGGCGGGGATAACCGTGTTCTGATAATACTGAGCGTAGGCAAGAACATCGTCTGACGGAACTTTTCCGAGAATGTCTTTGAGGGCATTAACGCCTGCGTAAAGCTCACCGAGATTTTCGGAAATCTCCTTAATCATTCCTGTTTCACAGCTTAAATCAAAGTAGGGGTTTATGCTCTTTTTAAGCGAAGCGGACTGAGAAAGGCTGTTGAGATACTCCACAACGGCGGGGATAATTTCTTTATTAGCGATATGAAGCATCGTAACAGCTTCGATATTGACGGTTTTAGCGAATTCCTCAAGGAGAATGTCGGTTCTCGATACGATTTCAACCTCGCTGAAAATGTTGTGCCTTGTGAAAAGCTTTACATTTTTCTCGTCCTTGTAGTGGGGAATCGCGTCAACGGTTGTGCTGAGATTGAGCAGTCCTCTGCGCTCGGCTTCCTGTTTCCACTCCTCAGAGTAGCCGTTGCCGTTGAAAACAATTCTCTTGTGTGCAACATAAGTGTCTTTTATGAGCTTTCTTGCGGCGGATTCAAAATCGTCCGCGCTTTCAAGAATATCCGCAAACTTCGCGAGAGAATCAGCGACAATCGTGTTGAGAACGATGTTTGTTTCTGAAATTGAGAATGTCGAGCCGAGCATGCGGAACTCAAACTTGTTGCCCGTGAACGCAAAGGGAGATGTTCTGTTTCTGTCGGTGTTGTCTTTCTTGAATGCGGGCAGAACGCTTACGCCTGTGTCAAGCGTCGTCTTTTTCTTTGAATGGTACGACTCCCCTGCTTCAATCGCGTCGAGCACTCTCTGAAGCTCCTCACCCAAGAACATTGAAACAATCGCGGGCGGTGCTTCCGCTGCTCCGAGACGGTGATCGTTGCCTGCGCTTGCGGCTGAAATTCTCAGCAAATCCTGATAATCGTCAACAGCCTTGATAACCGCAACGAGGAAAATAAGAAATCTTGTGTTGTTGAACGGGTCTGAGCCCGGGTCAAGCAGGTTTTCGCCGCTGTCGGTCGAAAGAGCCCAGTTGTTGTGCTTGCCGCTTCCGTTGACGCCGCTGAACGGCTTTTCATGAAGCAGGCAGACAAGTCCGTGCTGATGAGCGACCTTTTTCATGAGCTCCATTATGAGCTGATTGTGGTCTGCGGCAACATTTGTGGTGGTGAAAACGGGCGCAAGCTCGTGCTGAGCGGGAGCGGCTTCGTTATGCTCGGTTTTTGCGTGGATGCCGAGCTTCCACAGCTCCTCGTTGAGGTCAAACATAAACGCCTTTATTCTCGGCTTTATTGTGCCGAAATAGTGGTCGTCCATCTCCTGCCCTTTGGGTGTGGGCGCACCGAAAAGAGTTCTGCCCGTGTAGATTAAATCCTTGCGTTTGTCGTGAAGCTCCTTGTCAATCATGAAGTATTCCTGCTCCGCGCCGACGGTGGGATTGACTTTTTTTACGGTTGTATCGCCGAAAAGGGCAAGCACTCTCTTTGCCTGTCGGTTGACCTCCTCCATTGAACGCAGAAGCGGAGTTTTTTTGTCGAGAGCCTCGCCTGTGTATGAGATAAACGAGGTGGGAATGCAGAGTGTGTTTTCTTTCAAAAATGCGGGTGAAGTGGGGTCCCACGCGGTGTATCCGCGCGCTTCAAATGTGGCTCTTATGCCGCCCGAGGGGAAAGACGAAGCATCGGGCTCACCTTTTATAAGCTCCTTGCCCGAAAATTCCATGATTACCGAGCCGTCGTCCTGCGGAGAAATAAAGCTGTCGTGCTTCTCGGCGGTTATACCCGTCATGGGCTGGAACCAGTGTGAAAAATGAGTTGCGCCGTTTTCGATTGCCCAGTCCTTCATAACGCTTGCAACAACGTTCGCGACGCTGATGTCAAGCTCCTTGCCCTCGTTGATTGTCTTTTTGAGGGAGCGGTATATTTCCTTTGGCAGACGGTCGCGCATTACGCTTTCGTTAAACACTCTGCTGCCGAAAATATCGGGTATTCTGTTCATTGTCATTACCACCTTTGATAGAGTCTGAATTAAAAATGCAACGAAACTTTATGAAGCTTCGCTGCCGTTTATGCAATTATAACATCAGTTTGTTATTTGTCAACAAAAAAATATTATTAAATTGTATATTTTATATAAAGCAAAGCACTAATCCACGCAGCTTCCGCACGGCTCAAGCCCCATTTCAAGAGCTTCAGCGAGGGTACATTCATAAAAATCAGCATCACTGCAATTGTATGAGTAATGGTATTTTTTGCCTGTCTTTGTGATATATACAATTCTGTCCGCTGAATCGGCTTCTGTTATTTCCGCCGTTTCGGTGATTTTCTTTTCGGCTTTATTTTCCGTCTCCCTTTCGGCTTCACCGCTGAGAGTTACAACCGTCTCAAAGCCCCCCTGATGACTTTCGCCGCCTTTTATTTCAACCGTACAGCAAAGCGTAAGAGCCGCGATTGCCACGCAGCAGCAGACGGAAATAATCGGAAAGGCTTTCTTTTTGCTGCCGATGCTTACAATAACGCAGACCGCGCAGATAAAAGCAAAGATGATAATCAGAGTTAAAAACAATTCCGTCATAATATCACTTAAAAATCATTGTATTAGTGTTGCCGTCGCCCATAGAACCCGGATAATACATCACGATAACAATATCGGGCTTCATTTTGTCAACAAATGTTTCCACGCTTCCGTTAAAATATCTCAAATCAATTTTATCAATGTACTTTGCCTGTGTTGACACATAAGGAATAACGCAGTTGCTGAATGAATCGCTGACGAACAGTATTCTGGTGTCATTATCCGCAAGGCGGTTTTCGATGGAGACGAGAGACGAAACGCCGTAAAAATATGCGCTGTAGGTGGAAAAATCATAGTAGTTTTTCTTGTCAAATATTGACATATCCACCATGGTATCTCTGAAAGGTCCCTCTTTCAAGCCCGCGTTTGAATAATTTACGCTGAAATCCGTCTCAAATTTCGGCAGATACACGCTGAAATCCTCAGGGTCGGTGTAAGCTAAAGTAACCTGCATACCCAGAGAGCCGAACATATAATCTTTATAAAGCTTTTCGTCATATTGCGAGGGCGAAAGGAGCTCCGGCTTATAGTCAAAATCTGTTCCCGAAAGTTTTTTTGAAATTTCATTTGCCGCCCACAGACCAACGCCCGTTTTCCAGTGATGGTCGGTGCGGTAGAAAGACTCGGTAAAGCTCATGCCCTGCTCTTTCATTGATTTTCTCAAATCAATACATTCAACGCCGTAATCACTCAAAGCGTTCACAACCTTATCCGCTGTGATGTTGTCGCCGTCCTCAACTCCCGCAGGGAGATAATTGTTATCGGGGTCAACCTTTGACGGAGCCTGAACATAAAGGAATTTTCCGCCGCTCTTCTTTACATATTCAGAAAAGTTCTCAATATTGACTATGCTCTGTGAAACATCGGGCATATTCGGATAATATGAAAGGTTGCCGTCCGCAAGGAAGATGATATTGTCCCTGCCCGTAACAAGCTTCATGCCGATTGCCTTGCTGAATTTGCCGTTAAGCTCAATAAGATTCAGACGCAGGAAAAGCATCTGATTTGTGAAGTAGTCAACGCCGCCCTCATAAGTTTTTATCATATCCGAAAATTTCTCAAGCGTATTTTTATTTTCTTCCGTCTCTTCAACCTCAACGGGTTCAGCGGGTTCTTTTTCCTGCCCGCTTTCTTCCTTAAACGGATAAACCGACTTCCAGTCTGCCGCGCCCTGAGACTGCTCAGAAAAATCGGTTTCATTTTTGAAGATACCATTGATATCCTGATGAAGAATGGACGACCTGACAAAGCGTTCACCGATAGTGATAAAGAAAAACAGTATGATTGCGCCGAACAGCACGGCAAATATGCTTTTTGCGCTGATTTTCAGTTTTTTCATACCGTTTTCCTCCTTTTAATTTATTCAGAATACAACTCAGAAATTGAAATAAATGAACGGGTTATACGAGCCCTTGACCATGAATGAAATCGAGATAACAAACAGCACCGCCAGCACGATGGCTGAAAGCACATTATACAGCTTTTCGCTGATTTTCGGCTTGATGAGCTTCTGAATCGGGAAGCAGGCAAGAATACCGAAAATAAAATAGACCTTGTTGTATGAAAGATAAGTGAGAATAAGGTCGTCGCACAGTACATTCGATGTCAGCCCGAACATTGCGCCCATGTAGCTCACTGCGGCAGAGATTGAATCCGCGCGGAAAAGCACCCAGCCGAGGATAACAAAAAGCATCGTATAGACATGACCGAAGCCGCCGATTTTTTCGTGGAATTTTGTCAGCTTCTCTATGGTGAGCAATACAAAATAGAGCAGTCCCCACACAAGGAAAGTCCAGTTCGCGCCGTGCCATATTCCCGTAAGAGCCCATGTAACAAAGAGGTTGAAAACGAGCCTTGCTTTTGTGTCAACTCTGCTTCCGCCGAGGGGGATATAAACATAATCCCTGAACCACGTTCCGAGGGACATGTGCCACCTGCGCCAGAAATCGGTTATTGATTTTGAAACATAGGGGTAATTGAAGTTTTCGAGGAAATGGAAGCCGAACATACGCCCGAGACCTATCGCCATTTCGCTGTAGCCCGAGAAGTCAAAATAAATCTGCAAGGTGTAGGCTATCGCGCCCGTCCACGCCATGACGACCGAGGGCTTTTCGTTGGCAAACGCAAGGTCGGCAACAGCGGCGAGATTGTTGGCGAGAATAACTTTTTTGCAAAGACCGACGGCAAACCTGTAAGCACCAAAGCTGAAATCATCAAAGGTTTCGCGCCTGTTCATGATTTCCTCAGCGACGGTCTCATATCTTACAATCGGGCCCGCGATAAGCTGAGGGAAGAACGAGATATAGAGCGCGACATTCAGCGGATTTTTCTGCGCCGAGCCTCTGCCTCTATAGACATCAATTACATAAGACATCGCCTGAAACGTGAAGAACGAAATGCCTATGGGCAGAGCGATTTCAAGCGTGTCGATGTTTTTATTGAAAAGAAGATTGAAGTTTTTGAGAATAAATGTGAGATATTTGAAAACGAAAAGGATTGAAATGTTGATAACCACCGAGAGTGCAACGGCGATTTTAGCTTTTTTCGTGCCGCTGTTTTTTGACACAATCAGACCGAACGCCCAGTTCATGAGAATGGAAAAGAGCATCAGCAGAACATAGACAGGCTCGCCCCACGCGTAAAAGAAAATGCTCGCGGCGGTGAGGATGAAGTTGCTCAGCTTCCTGCGCTTGCGCACGAACGGGATATAATAGGCGATGAGTACCGCGGGAAGAAACAGGAAAAGAAAAGTATTTGTTGAAAAAACCACGGTTCACACCTCCGATTACTATTTATAATGTATAGATTATATAGCAAAAATGCGCTTAATGCAATATCCGAAAAAGAAATTACCAATAAAAAATAAAAAAGACTTGATTTTTTCTGAAAGGTCGGTTATAATATCAAGGTCGAACAGATACGGAGAGTTGTCCGAGCTGGCCGAAGGAGCACGATTGGAAATCGTGTAAACGCCTAAAACGTTTCGAGGGTTCGAATCCCTTGCTCTCCGCCAAAGAAAGACCGCAAAGCCTTACATATCAAAGGTTTTGCGGTTTTTTATAAGTAACAATTATTAAGTTTTTTATAAGCGTATTTTTACCCGAAAATGGTAATTGCTACTAATTTGTAACTGTAAAAACTGAATTTAACACATCAATAGCAGGCTTTTGCATATCGGTTAACATATGGGTATATATGTTCAATGTTGTGGCGACATTAGAATGACCGAGCATAGAGCTTGCTATTTTTGTGGGTATATTCTGAGACAACATCATTGTAGCCCAACTGTGGCGTAAATCGTGAAAGCGTATATCAGGGAGATTACATTCTTTAAGTAGTTTTTTAAAACGCTTATTCAGCCCTGTAGCGGATATAATGCGGTTATTAGGCATAAAGAAAACAAAATCGTCAGGGTTGAAATTTTCGTTAAGCTCATAACAAACATCTTGTTCAGACTTCCAAGCATTAAGCGAAGCAATAAGGTAATCAGGAATAAATAAAACTCTGTTGCTTTCCTGAGTTTTGCAGGGCGAGAAATCATAACCACCATTTACAGGCGTTGCAGTCCTTTGGATATGCACCGTCTTTTTTTTGAAATCAAAATCAGACCATTTCAGACCGAGAACTTCACCACGCCTTAAACCGAGAGAAATTGAAATAAGAACAGGCAGATAATTAAAATCATCTACACATTTGTTAAACAGTATTTTCAATTCTTCAATGCTGAGAGCGTAAGAATGAAATTTCTGAGGTTTCGGGAAATCAACACAATTCATAACGCTGTAGCTTAAAATACGGTGCTTCACGGCTGAATTAAGAGCAACACGGAGAGTAGCGAGAGCATAACGCTGAGAAGTAACAGAAAGCTCCTTCGAACGCATTTTATCAATCAGAAGCTCTATATCATAAGGTGAAAGCCTATCAAGCCTTATATCCCCTATAATGGGCAGTATATGATTTTCTATATTGACCTTATAACCATTATATGTATTTTTTGCCATATTAGTTGATTTGCTGTAATGCTCAAGCCATTCAGGAAGATATTCATTTAAAGTGGAGCGAGAGCCGAAAACCGCAACGCCGTTATCAATTTCGGTAAGTTTTTCACGAAGATATTTTTCAGCATCTTTTTTTGTTTCGAATCCGCATTTTGTTCTTCGGTCATATTTACCGTTGATTTTGTTTCCTGTATAGTAACTCACAGCCCATACATTACCGCGTTTATATACAGTACCTTTCAACGGCTATCACCGCCCACAGGAGCAGTATTAAACCACTCATTAAAAGCTCTTATGGGTACAACATAACGATTACCGAGCTTTATATTTGGAATTTCATTGTTGCGTATTAAATCGTAAATTTTTGCCTGACTAATACCGAGAAGAGAAGCGACTTCTTTTGCGGAATAGGTTAAGCAGTTGTTTATTATTTCAGACATTATAAATCCTCCTTTAATATTTCAGGATATTTGAATTTTAAATTTGTATCGGGTATAGAGTATTCATTGACATCAAATGAATCATAATCAACATCAAAAAGTTTGCAGGGAACATCACGCTTTAAATCTTTACCACCTGCAAAGTAATAATTGCCGAAGATTTTAACACAATCTTTTGTTATGTACTTTGTAACATACTTTGCAACATTCTCATATTTACCGTTCAGTTCAACAGCAGTTGAAAAGCCGTATTTCCATTCGGGGATATTATATCTTGTTCGTCCGTCAGTTGTTTTTATTCCGCTGTCTTTGAATTTGAAATCGGCAGATATAAGAGCGTGAAAATGAATTGCACCATCTTTATGGTGTTCAGGTATGAGCAGATATTTAAGATTTTTTCTTTGAACGGCATTATCTAACCATTTGATTAGCTGTTTTTTTATTGCTTTAGGGTCGTAACGGTCAGATACTTTTTCTGGGTCAAGAGTGAGAGTAACAAAGTATTTGAAATTGTTCAGAAAAGCAATATCAAATTTTTTTTGTCTTGTTCTGTTAAGGTTATCAACCCGACTTTCTTTATCAGTATCATATTTAACAGGTCTTTTATCTGTATAAGTCTTTGTCAATTCTTCATAACCTGCTTCTTTAAAAACTGCTTTATTGCACACTGTTAAACGAACAGAGCCGTCAGGGTAATATTTAGCTTTTGTGTTATGGAATATATCTTTTTCAGTAGAGAACAGGTTTATATTAAACACCTCCATTGTATAGTAATTTGTAAAAATGAGGAAAATTTTAGTCTATAATCAAGTATATAGACTAAGCTCACCGCCTGATTTACAGCATAGTGCGAACAGTAAGAAAAGGAACGCCGACGCCGGCACCCTACGGGCTACCCCCGACGCAGTAGTTGACCCCACGGAGGGGGTCAATCGGCGTTGAACTCCGCGGAGCTCCGTTCCTGCGAATAGAGAAGCAGGGGCAGGGCTGACAGCGGTTAACCGACATTCTGCGGTGCAGCAGTATTATCTGAAAATTTACCGTTTTTTATAGCGTTCAGTAAACTTGGAACGCTATCCAAAACTCGGGGATTTTTCTCAACCTCATATTCTTCATACACAGAATACCCGACTATATCAATGTAATCAAAGCAGTTGTCAATATCGGGATATAGCTTGCCTGACAAATAAGAAATCAAGTCTTGAATTTTATCCTCTATTACTTCATCTTTGAACGCAAAAGAGTTATTCAGCATATTCATAAACTCTAAAAGTACAAAGTTTGAATAATCGACTTTCACACGCCTGAGCTCGGTTGACATTTGTTTTCACCTCCTTAAATGTACTACACAAATAATATATTACACTATGCGTATTATATTGTCAATAGTTTTTTTGATTATTTATATTATTTATATATATTTTATTTCAGATACATTATTTCCGCAGTTGATTTTTAATGAAAAAGGATATATAATACACACATAGGAGATGATACAATGATAGAAAGATACAGGGAAGTATATAATAATCTCTACACTATAGACGAAAGAAAAGAGCTTGTTGCAGAAGCAATAAAGCAATGCAGAGTTGCAAAAGGCTTAACGCAAAAAGAAGTAAGCGAAATTATTGATGTAGGCTTTACAACATATAATTCATACGAAACAGGCAGAAATGCTCCACCGCTTGAAGTTATAGTAAGGCTTGCACATCTGTTTGATGTAAATACAGATATATTATTACAGGTTGATAACTTTGCAAAAGACAGAATGAAGCAGGCTAAAAAACTTGAAAAATATGAAAAAGATATTTCTGATTTAAAAGAGAAATTAAAAAATGCAAATCCTGAAGAACAGGAAAGAATAAATCAGTTTATAAGCGGAATAGAGCAAATGTTAAACGCTTTGAAATGAGAAAAAAGAAAGCTACCGACCGTCAAAAAGTCAGTAGCTTTTTTGTAACTGTAGTTGTAACTGTTGATGTAAATATATATGTTAAGAAGGTGTGAAACGGTTGTTATGTAACTATGAAATTACGCACATTTTTGATTAAAAACACCCCTGAAAACGGCTGTAAAAAAGGCTTTTTGAATGTTAAATTTCTATCCTAAAAATTTGGAAATCGTGTAAACGCCTAAAACGTTTCGAGGGTTCGAATCCCTTGCTCTCCGCCAAAATAAAAGAGCTACCCACAAGGGTGGCTCTTTTTATTTTGAAATATAATAAGGCAAGGGATTCGAACCCCGTGGGGGTGAGGAGCGTAAAGAAAACAATTCGGTGAATTGTTTTCAGCTCCGAAGTCTGAGGCGGGTACTGCCGCAGGGCGGCGGTCGCCGAGGACGGAAGACTTTGCGAAGCAAAGGATTTATCCCTTGCTCTCCGCCAAAAAATAAAGAGTGTAGCGAAAGCTATGCTCTTTATTTTTTTATATGATATGGATTTGAACCCCGTGGGGTGAGCGCGCTATTGATTTTTTTCGTTGGTTTATGATATAATACAACGCAATGAATCATAAAAACGGAGGGAATAAAAATGGCAAAATATGAAGCAAATTTAAAAGGAGACCTTAAGAGCATAGTCGCCGAGGTGGAAAACAGAGTAAAAAACAGCTTAAGCGCCAGCTGTGAAGAAAACAGCAGTTACAGAATAGGCGACACTCGGGTTGTAATCAGAGCATACGAAAGATACAGCTTTATGGGCGGAAACAGAGTAAGCCTCACAGTAGTATTTGCTGAACGTGAGAACGCAATACGCGTAACAGCGATATCAACCGGCGGAAGTCAGGCAATGCTGTTTAAAGTCAATACATACAGCGAAGAGTCTTTCCTGAATACCATTGTTGATGTGCTGGAAAAATATAAATAAAGATTTGTCCCTTGCTCTCCGCAAAAAAACGACTGTCGCTTATGCGGCGGTCGGCTTTTTCATATGATAGTGATTAAACCCCCGAAGCCCTTATGTAATGAGCTTCGGGGGTTCTGTTTTGCAGACTTTAACCGCGGTTAATTATTGATTCGCATCTTCTTCTATCAATTTCAGTAATTCCGATACAGTATCATAAACCGTTTTGCTGTCCTGACACGGGAATGCTTCATAAATTATCTTTGCAGGTTCAAGAGCCTTTTCGCAGTATTCCTTTGCTTTGTCAAAATTTTTGTCTTTCAGTTCAGCCTGTGCTAATTTATACCAGCTTACCGAAAGGTCGCGCAGACTCTCATAGCTCGGGTATTTTTTCGCGTTCTCTTTTCTGATTTCAAGTGAGTGTGAATAATTATTCTTCGCTCCCTGCACATTATCCTCTTTTAAAGCAATATCACCCATTTTCTCATAGCTTACCGAAAGTGTCCTGTAACTTTCATAAGACGGGTACTTTTCTTTATTTTCACTGTTTATTTTTACTGTAAGCGCATATAACCTTTTAGCTTCCTGTACATCATCCTCTTTTAAGGCAATATTGCCCATTTTCTCATAGCTTACCGAAAGGTCGCGCAGGCTCTGATAGCTCGGATGTTTTTTCGCGTTCTCTTTTGCTATTTCAAGTCCCTCTGAATTATTATTCTTCGCTTCCTGTACATCATCCTCTTTTAAGGCAATATCGCCTAAGACATTATATGTTTCCGAAAGGCGTCTTCGATAACGGTATGACGGATTTTCTTTTACATTCTGCTTATCAATTTCAAGAGTCTTATTATACCATTTCTTTGCTTCGGTGATTTCATCTGATTCATAGCAGTAATCCCCCATAAGTATATATGAAAGGCGCGGATAACAGCCCTCAATGTTCTCGGCAATGCTTTTTGCACAAGCAACCCTGCGGTCTCTTATCAGTAACTCAAAGGTTCCCGCGGAAAGATTGTAGCCGTTATACTCCTCCATTTTTTCGACGGTTTCTGCGAAAAACTTAAATTCATCATCATCAAAATACTGCACCGAAGCGGCGGAGCAGTTATAGCACCAATCATCATCTTTATCATAAAGCTCATCTGCAAAAGCGGAATCGGTTAACTTAAAAATGTGATAAAACAGGCTGTCATTAAGATAAGAATTGTCTTTGATTTCATCAACCGAAAGCATTTTCGCAAAATCAACAATGGCTTTTTCACTTTCGCTCACATCAAGGTAGTAGTCTGTATCGTCTGATGTAAGAAAATCATATACGCTGCGGTGAAAAAGAGAAATTCTTTTATTATTATCAACCTTTATAAGCGATTTCAGGGCAAGGCGGATACTGTTGAGATCTTCCCTGCCGATACCCGTGAGCGCGCAAAGCTCGTCAGCGGTTACGGCACGGGCACAGACACAGAGAACCTTAAGCACTTTTTTATATTCGCCGTAATCTCTGTCGGCAAAGCATCTGTCCATAAAATCAAGATACCAGCCCGAAAGTCCCTGCGGAAAATCTGTGTTTTCGTCAATTTTAATTCCGTTATCGTCAAAATCCTCAAACAGCTTTGTTATGTAAAGGAAATTACCCTCGGAGGCTTTAAGAATTTTTTGAAGCAGAGCTTCAGAAAACAGTCCGCGCTTTGTCAGCTCCTCTCTGAGCATTTCTTCGGCTGCCGCGAGATTCAGTTCATCTGTAAGCTCAAACTGCGTCATGCCGTTGAGAACGGGGTTGAACTGCTGCTCACTGCGAACGGTAAAAATGAATTTCAGATTTTTTATCGGATATTTCTTTATGAGCTTCACAATTTCTTTCGCTTCGCTGAAATCCATTTCATCAAGGGCGTCAATCACAAAAGCAATTTTTTCTTTTGCGTTTATGCGATTGGTGAAAAGGCGTCTATATAAAGTTTCGGCATTGTCCTCTTTTGCAAGATTTTCAAGGTCTTCACGCGAAAGAGAACTGGCGTATTCTTCATCGGCAAGCGAATAATAATATGCAAGGTTCTGAATAACGAAAGCGGCTTTTCTTGTTTTGTGGTCGCCGAATTTACATCTGTGAACAGCGCGGATTTCTTCCCTTTCCGAAAGAAGATATGCGATTGCGCTTTTGCCCGAGCCCGCAACGCCTTTTATCGCAAAAGGTCCCGATTTTTCGCCGCGGACTTCACGGAGAATGTCATTTATCAAATCGTCTCTGCCGATGATTCTGTTGTGAATTTCATAGAAATCATTGTCGGCTGTGCGGATTTTTTCGATTCCGTATTTATCGGCTTTCGGGAAAATCTTTTTAATCCAGTTTTTGAAATCGGGCTCTTCAAGATGCGAAAGGTCGCCGCGGCGGTGATAATACGAAAACTCATAATTGGTTTTGTCTGTCTGGCATACATAGCTCAGCGCCGCTTTTCTTTTCTCTTTAAATTCATCATCTTTGCTGACAGAAGCATCAATAAGTGCTGCCATTTTTTCGGGGTTCACCGACTGCTCAAAATCAACAAAGAACGAATAAACGCTCTTTGACGTGTGCCTGCAAAGCCAGTGAGCCTCAAACATAAGACCGTTTTTGGGAAAGGCTTTTTCGCTGACATAGATAATCACGCCCGCGCAGTTTTCGTTCTTAAGCACAGGAGCAACCTTTTTTGTCCAGTCATCTTCGCCTTCGCACCTGCCGCCGTCAAGATTTTCAAAGTCTATCCAGCAGTTAACGCCCTTGCTTTTGAGATACATGACATCTTCAAGCACCGCGTCCTCGTTGACATGGGCATAGCTTATGAAAACATAAGGCAATTTAGGGTTGAAGCCAATTTCTGTTTTTTTATTTTTGAGTGTTGTTTTTCTTTCCTCTGGCATAATCTTCCACCGCCTTTAATATCTATTATATATTATATTTCGATTTTTTTAAAGAGTATTTTTATTTTCAAGTTAAAATTTGACATGTTAATGCAAAAACGGGGCTGGTGCTTTAAAGAACGGCCCCGTAACTATTTGGATTTCTGTTTTCAATATCAGTAACACGCAAGGTCGGAACGCGTCATTTCTGTGATTGCTCCGCCGGTGTCAAGGGTAATCTTATTGAAGAATGTATAGAAAGGTCAAAGCAAATATTTCCTTGCCCGATTTGAATAAAGCATAAATTTATGCGCCTGCCGCAAAAAATATGCAAAAAAATAATTAAAACCTCTTTATTATCGAAAAAAACAATGCTATAATAAGTCATTACGATTTCTTAAGGAAGTGAAAACATGTATATTGCTATTATGGGTTACGGCACAGTCGGCTCGGGCGTTGCGGAGGTTATCATGAACAACCGCGAAAATATCGCCGCCGCGGCAGGTCAGGACAGCGTTGATATCAAATACATCCTCGACTTGCGCGATTTCCCCGGTGATGTGAACGAAAAGCTGATGATTAAGGATTTCAACACTATCCTTAACGACAGCGAGGTCAAGGTCGTTGTTGAGACCATGGGCGGTCTTCGCCCCGCGTTTGAGTTTGTGTCCTCATGCCTTAAAAAAGGAAAAAGCGTTGTTACCTCCAACAAGGAGCTTGTTGCGGCAAAGGGCGATGAGCTTATAAAGCTCGCGCAGGAGAATAACGCAAACTTCCTCTTTGAAGCAAGCGTCGGCGGCGGAATTCCGATTCTCCGTCCGATTGGTCAGTGCCTTGCCGCCAACAGAATAAACGAGGTTGCGGGCATTCTCAACGGAACGACAAACTTCATTCTCACAATGATGATTGACAAAAACATGAGCTTTGAGGACGCTTTAAAGCTTGCGCAGGATAACGGCTACGCCGAAAAAGACCCCACGGCAGACATTGAAGGTCATGACGCAGGCAGAAAAATCTGCATTCTCGCCTCTCTGTGCTTCGGTAGGCATGTTTTCCCCGAAGATATTTACATGCAGGGCATTACGAAAATCAGCCTCACCGATGTTGAATACGCAAAGGAATGGGGCGGCGTAATCAAGCTCATAGGCAGAGCGAAAAAGCTCGGCGACGGTAAAATTTCAGCCGTTGTTACCCCCGCTTTTGTTAAGAACGGCAGTCAGCTCGCGAGCACCAACGATGTTTTCAACGCCATTCTCGTCCGCGGCGACGCTGTTGGCGATGTTGTGTTCTACGGCAGAGGCGCAGGCAAGCTTCCCACCGCAAGCGCGGTTGTTGCCGACGTTATCGACTGCGCTCAGCATCTCGAAAAGCGCAAGGACTTCGGCTGGGAAAGCGGAACGCCCGACTATGTTATTGATTATAATGAGATTGAAACGGCTGTATTTGTCAGAGCAAAGGCTCAGGACAGAAAAACCGCCGCTGAGACTATTGACTCTGCTTTTTCGGGTGTGAAATTCATTGAGAAAGCAGGAGCGGACGAAGATGAAATCGCGTTCGTTACTCCCGTTCTCAAAGAGGGCAGAATTGAGGAAATTCTGAATTCTCTCGGCTCTGTCGATATCCTGTCAAAAATCAGAATCGTAGATTACTAATAAAAGAGGAATAATTATGAGTCTTATTGTTCAGAAATTCGGCGGCAGCTCAGTTGCCAACGCCGAGCGTGTCATGAACGTAGCAAAGATTGTTACGGACACTTACAAAAAGGGCAATGACGTTGTGGTTGTCGTTTCCGCTCAGGGCGACACGACAGACGACCTTATTGCCAAAGCGCAGGAAATAAACCCCAACGGCTCCAAAAGAGAAATGGATATGCTCCTTTCAAGCGGTGAGCAGATTTCAATCGCTCTGCTTGCGATGGCTATTCAGTCTCTCGGCTTCCCCGCAGTTTCACTCTTAGGCTGGCAGGCAGGCTTCATGACCAACTCGGTTTATTCATCAGCGAGAATCAAAACCATTCAGAAAGAGAGACTTGAGACTGAGCTCAGCGAACGCAAGATAGTTGTTGTCGCGGGCTTCCAGGGCATCAACTCCAAGGGCAACATAACAACCCTCGGCAGAGGCGGCTCAGACACAAGCGCGGTTGCTATCGCGGCGGCTCTCCACGCGGACAAATGCCAGATTTTCACAGATGTTGACGGCGTATATACCGCGGACCCGAGAAAGGTAAGCAACGCAAGAAAGCTCAAGGAAATCACTTATGACGAAATGCTCGAGCTTGCTACTCTCGGCGCGCAGGTTCTCAACAACCGTTCGGTTGAAATGGCGAAAAAATACAATGTTGAGCTTGAAGTTTTATCAAGCCTTAACCCGATTCCGGGTACGATAGTCAAGGAGGTTACAAAAATGGAAAAAATGCTCGTAAGGGGCGTTACAAAAGACACAAGAGTTGCCCGTATTTCAATGACAGGTCTCGACGATACTCCGGGTATCGCTTTCAAGATTTTTAACAAGCTTGCACAGAAGAACATAAATGTCGATATCATTCTTCAGTCCGTCGGCAGAAACGAAACAAAGGACATCGCTTTCACAGTAAGCAGAGACAACGCTGATTTAGCGATTGAAACTCTCAGAGAGCTTTCATTTGTCGATGACAAAATCAAGATTGAGTGCGACACAGATGTTGCCAAAGTATCGGTTGTCGGCGCGGGCATGGAAACTCACCCCGGCACAGCATCAAAGATGTTTGAGGCTCTTTACAACAGCGACATCAACATTCAGATGATTGCTACAAGTGAAATCAAGATTTCCGTTCTTATCGACATCAAGGACGCTGACAAGGCTGTTGCCGCCGTTCACGAAGCATTTTTAGGATAATTCCATATTAAACAATTTAAGGATTGTCGCTTTCTGCATCTGAATGCGACAGTCCTTTTTTGTTGCTTAATCGGGCAAAATTGCCGTCCTTTTTCAACAGAATTCGACATTGTGTATATTATTTTGTAAAAAAATCAGTAAAATCTGCCATTTTGGCGTGAATTTTATTCACGAAACCATTGACTTTCAGCTTTTTATATGGTAATATCTGCGTGAATTAAATTCACGGAGGCGTTTAACATGCGTAAAAAGAACAGCGGCATGCTCCTTAATGAAAAGGAAGCGGATTTAATCGACCTTTACCGACAGAAGAACAGCGCGCAGAAGAGGGACACGCGCAAACGGGTTTCGGAAATGTATGATGAGAAAAACCGTTCGTCAAAGAAGAAACGCTGAATGTATCTGCACAGTAAAAAACAGAGTAATATAAGAAAGCAATTAAACAGGAAAACCCGCCGAAAAGAGATTCGTTCTCTTTTCAACGGGTGGTTTTTGGACTCAACAAACAGGGATTATGCGTGCTCCTGCACGAATGAATAATGAATAATGAAGTCGCTTCGCTAATGAATAATTGAGGGCGGGACACCCGCACCCGAATTTATGAAATTCCGCACAATCTTCAATCCTCGGCGGTAGGGGCGATTATCAATCGCCCGTTTTATATTCGGGGTATCGTGGATAAAATTTGTAATTGTGAGGACGATGCGGGAATTTTGCTATAGCTTTTTTCACGGTATGTGTTCTGTCTGAAATTTGCCGTAAATCTGCGGGCGAACACAGTGTTCGCCCCTACATATTTTGGCTCTCTCTCCGAGGGAGCTGGCGAGCGCATACGAGGTTGTGCCTGAGGCTGAATCCTTAATGACTTACAGCTTTGAGCAGCCGAATGTATTGATAAGAGCGTCTATGCGCTCTTTTCTTTTGCACATCGGGCAGTCAACCGCGCTTGTGCTCATGTAGTCGGGCAGGTCGGCGATATCAAACGCAGATGTAACCGCAACGCCGCCGCAGTCGCTGACATTAGCGAAAATTGACGCTATGCCGACAGTTCTGCCGCCGTAGTATTCTATGGCTTCAATCGCGGTAAGAGCGGTATAGCCCGTTACAACATTCGCCGCGAGGATAAGCACGTTTTTGCCGTTTATGATTTCAACATTGTTGTCTCTGAAAATGAACTGGTTGCCTGTGGTGTATTCGGGCGTAAGAATATAAATCTCCCTGTTGGAGTTTACGCTCGAATAGTCGCTTCGCGTGAGCATCTCCGCAAGGCAGGTGCCGATAACCTCGGTGCCGTCAAGGCAGAGAATTGTGTCGATAATCGTGCTCATTTTATATTCCTGAAGCAGAGCCTTCGCAACAGCCTTTGCCTCACTCAGGCAGGATTTCTGCGATGTGATGTCAATATAATAGTTGCTGTGGCTGTGGTTTGTTACAAAATGACCTTTGCTGCAGCTAAGATAAAGGTCGTGGCTCTTTGTTGCCACTTTAAAGGTTTCGCTCATTGCCATAATAATCACCTGCTGTTAAAAATTTATTTATTCAGCGGCATTTTCGCCGGCGCAGAAGCCGCTCGAAAACGCCCATTGAAGATTGAACCCTCCGCAGCCGCCATCGACATTGAGGATTTCGCCTGCGCAGTAAAGATTTTTTATTTTTTTTGATTCCATTGTTTCTTTATTGAATTCGTTTATGTCAGCTCCGCCGCGCGTAACCTGCGCGTTCTCAAAGCCCTTTGAGCCGCTGAGGAAAACGCGGAAGTTTTTCAGAAGCGAAGCAATCCGCGCCGCCGTGTTTCGGTCAATTGTCGAGGACGGCGCGTCATTTTTGACATAGACGCATTTTATGAAGCCCTGCCCGATTTTTTTCGGCACAAGCCCCGAGAGGAGATTTTCGCATTTCAAGCTCGGGTTCTCCCCTGCCCTTTTTATAATTGCTTCCTCAATTTCACTCTGAGTGAGCGTGGGCAGAAAGTCAATCAGAACACTGCATTTTTCACTTGCGAGATAATCGCACAGAAGCCGCTGAGCGTCCATTGAGGCGATGCCCGAAAGCCCGTATTCTGTAAAAAGAATTTCGCCCTCACTTGTACCGATTTCATTTTCACCCGCGAAAAGGCGCATTGTTCCCTTTGCGCGAAGCCCCTTGAACGACTTTATGATTTTGTTGTCGCTTGTGAGCTGAACGAGAGCGGGCATCGGCTTTATAATAGTATGCCCGAGAGAACGCAGTAAATCAAATCCGCTTCCGTCAGAGCCCTGAGACGGTGAAGCCTTGCCGCCGCAGGCAACAATGATTTTTTTTGCCGTATGTCTGCCGCTGATAACGAAATTGCCGTTCTTCTCTCTTATATCGGTAATTTTTTCCGAAACAAAAACCGTAACGCCGAGCCTTGCGCACTCAAAACGGAGCGCGTCAAGAACGCTCGCCGCAGAGTTGCTCAGCGGATAAACTCTGCCCTCATCGTCCGTGAAAGTGAAAAGACCGAGAGACGAGAAGAAGCTGAGAGTGTAGTTTACATCATATTTTTGCAGGGCAGTCAGCGCAAAATCGCGGTTATAATAGCTATGCTCCGCCGCGCCGAGATTTGAAAGGTTGCACCTGCCGTTGCCCGTGGCGAGAATTTTTTTGCCGACAACAGGCATGGAGTCAAATATAGCCACGCTCAGAGCAGGATTTTTGCGTTTTGCGGCGATTGCGGCGGCAAGCCCCGACGCGCCCGCGCCGATTATTCCGATGTCAAACATATTCTCACCTCTTGTCGTTTCATATCGGGCGATTGATAATCGCCTTTGCATTATTTGTTATCTCGCAGGATTATCGCAAATTTTCAGACGGGCGATTCGTGAATCGCCCCTACCGCTGAGAATGTAAGATTGTGCAAAATTTCAACAACGGCAAGCCCTTGCCCTACAGATGGAGTGTCGGAGTTATCGCACATCTCCTTCCACCGCCGTTCGGCGGTCCCCCTTCCTCAAAGAGGAAGGCAAAGCCTCGCGAGATTACCATAAAATAATAATATCATAACCAAACGGAAAATAAAAGTACTGATTTAAATTTATTTTGCATAATATTTCTCGGGGGTGAGGTCATGCCTGTTACGGTTATTGTGTGCGTGAGCTGTGTTATCTGCGCTCTTATTGTACTTTCTTCCATGAGAAAAAGCGGTCGATTTTTCGCGTCTCTTTTTCTCTCTGCGCTTGAGGGCACGGCGGCTCTTTTTGCCGTCAACGCGGCAGGCACTTTCACGGGCGTTACCCTCAGCGTCAACTGGCTCACTCTTTTTTCGGGAGCTGTTTTCGGAGTACCGGGTGTGGCGGCGCACCTCATAGCACAGCTTATTATGAGGTAAAATTGTTATAAATTTGTTAATTTTTCATAAAAGGGTTGACTTTTCCTGAAAAATGGCTAAAATAGATTTTAGCACTCACGCAACAAGAGTGCTAAAACTAATCTACCTAATCTTTCAAGGAGGAATATATAATGAAACTCAGACCACTTGCAGACAGAGTTGTTGTTAAACTCACAGAGCTTGAGGAGACCACATCAAGCGGAATAATTCTTGCTCCCTCGGCTAAAGAAAAGCCCCAGGTTGCAGAGGTTATCGCGGTAGGCCCCGGCGGCGTTGTTGACGGCAACGAGGTTGAAATGTATGTTAAAGTCGGCGATAAAGTTATCACCAGCAAATACGCAGGCACAGAGGTTAAACTCGACAAAGAGGAATACACCATCGTTCGCCAGAGCGATATTCTTGCAGTAGTAGAATAATACGGAGGAATTTATATTATGGCAAAACAGATTATTTACGGTGAAGACGCGAGAAAAGCTCTTCAGGCAGGCATTGACAAGCTTGCAAACACAGTTAAAATCACACTCGGCCCCAAGGGCAGAAACGTTGTTCTTGATAAGAAATACGGCGCACCCCTCATCACATACGACGGCGTAACAATCGCCAAGGATGTTGAGCTTGAGGACGCTTTTGAGAACATGGGCGCACAGCTCGTTAAAGAAGTTGCAACAAAGACAAACGACGTTGCAGGCGACGGCACAACAACAGCTACTCTTCTTGCTCAGGCACTTGTCCGCGAGGGCATGAAGAATGTTGCGGCAGGCGCAAACCCCATGGAAGTTAAAAAGGGCATCGCGGCAGCAGTTGCAGCGGCAGTTGAGAATGTAAAGGCTAACTCAAAGCCCGTTACAAGCTCAAAGGATATCGCAAGAGTTGCTACTATTTCATCAGCTGACGAAGCTATCGGCGACATCATTGCGGAAGCTATGGAAAAGGTTACAGCTGACGGTGTTATCACCGTTGAAGAGAGCAAGACAGCTGTTACAGACAGCGACATCGTTGAAGGCATGCAGTTTGACCGCGGCTACATTTCACCCTACATGGTAACAGACACCGACAAGATGGAAGCCGTTATCGACGACGCTCTTGTACTCATCACAGACAAGAAAATTTCAAATATTCAGGAAATTCTTCCTCTTCTTGAGCAGATTCTCCAGTCAGGCAAAAAGCTCGTTATCATCGCTGAAGATGTTGAGGGCGAGGCTCTTTCAACAATCCTTGTAAATAAGCTGCGCGGCACATTCACCTGCGTATGCGTTAAGGCTCCCGGCTTCGGCGACAGACGCAAGGAAATGCTTCAGGATATCGCTATCCTCACAGGGGGCGAGGTTATCACCTCAGACCTCGGTCTTGGGCTTAAGGACACTCAGCTTGTTCAGCTCGGCCGTGCACGTCAGATTAAGGTTTCCAAAGAGAACACAATCATCGTTGACGGCGCAGGCGACAAGGACGCTATCAAGGCAAGAGTTGCTCAGATCCGCTCACTTCTTGAAACATCAACATCAGATTTCGACCGTGAAAAGCTTCAGGAAAGACTTGCTAAGCTCGCAGGCGGCGTAGCTGTTATCCGTGTCGGCGCGGCAACAGAAACAGAAATGAAAGAGAAGAAGCTCCGCATTGAGGACGCTCTCGCGGCTACAAAAGCAGCTGTTGAGGAAGGCGTTGTTGCAGGCGGCGGCGTAGCTCTTATCAACGCAATCCCCGCAGTTAAGGCTCTTCTTGACACAGACAATGCTGATTTCAAGACAGGCGTAAACATCGTTCTCAAGGCTCTTGAGGAGCCCGTTCGTCAGATAGCCGCAAATGCTGGCCTTGAAGGCTCAGTTATCGTTAACCACATCATTGAGTCCGGCAAGGACGGCTACGGTTTCGACTTCGGCAAGGACGAATATGTTGACATGTTTGAAGCAGGTATCCTTGACCCCACAAAGGTTACACGCTCAGCTATCCAGAACGCTTCATCAGTAGCGGCCATGGTTCTCACAACCGAAAGCCTTGTTACAGATAAGCCCGACCCCCAGGCAGACGCGGCGGCAGCAGCGGCGGCAATGGCAGGCCAGGCAGGCGGAATGTATTAATTCCAGAATAAATTTACGGGCAGAGCTTAACGGCTTTGCCCGTTTTTTGTTTTCGGGATATCAATGTGAAATTTTGCAGCTGTAAGGACGATGCGGAAGATTTACATTAAGCAAACAAAAAATCCACAAGCCAAACAGCCTGTGGATTTTTCATTTCTGCATTCAGCTTATTTTAATCGTAACATCTGACATAGGATAGGTTGAGCACGGGTGTATATGACCGAATTTTATGTCCGCAAGGCGTCTGCCGTCCGTGTTGGAGGGAATAAACACCTCGCCGCTTATGAGCTGTGAGCGGCAGAACCCGCACTCGCCGCTTCTGCACCTTGCTGGAGCTTCTATGCCTGCTCTTTCGAGGGCGACGAGTATGCTCTCGTTGGCAACGCAGTCAACAATAAACTCCTCGGCGTATTTCTTAACCGTCAGCTTGAAGTTAAGTCCGTCTTTTTCCATCGGGAAACCCGGTATGCCGTTTGCCTTTGTTGCGGAGGAAAAAAGCTCATAGCGGACAAATTTCTTTCTTATGCTGAGTTTTTCGATTTCCTTGCCCGCGAATTCATACATCGCTTTCGGTCCGCAGAGGAAAATACTGTAATTTTCTTCCTCGGGGGCGTATTTTTTAATCATTTCAGCGTCGATGAAGCCTTTTTCGTAGCCGTCCTCGTCAGAATCCGAAAGAACATAAACAACCTTGATTTTTTCGTTTGCGTTAAGCTCGTCAAGCTCATTTCTGAAAACGATGTCGTCAGCCGTCCTTGCGCCGTAGAGAAGCACAAGGTCTGCGTCGCAGGTGCCGTCGGCAATAGTGCCCGCAAGTGAAAGGAACGGAGTTATTCCGCTGCCGCCTGCGATACCGACAACCGTTTTTGCGTCGCGGATAGGCTCATAAACGAATGTGCCCTCGGGCGAATAAGCCGTTACATAATCGCCGACAGAGAGATAATCAAGAATATAGCCCGAAACAAATCCGTCAGGAACGCGCTTGACGGTGATATTGTAAAAGCCGTTTCGTGCGTCGTTGGGCGTTGAAGCGATTGAATAAGGTCGTGTAACAATACTGCTGCCGATTTTCATTTTGACTGTAAGATACTGACCAGCACGGAACGGAGCGAGCGGCTTTTCGTTCGCCGATTTGAGAATGTAGCTCTTGACATCGGCTGAATGCTCGATAATTTCATCAACGATAAGGCTCATTTCGCCGGGGTGATTGAGCTTGGCAAGCTCGTTTATCGGGTAAGTCTTCGGAACAGGCTCGGGCGAGCCGTTTTTGAGCTTCTTTTTTCTGTTGGGAAGAAGAAACGCAAAATTCTTTATATCTTTAAAGTTTGATTTAACTATGAATTTTTCCTGTTTCATGCCTGCTCTGCCTCCTTGCGCTGTTTTTTCATTATGCGGTTAGCGGTCTGGTAGCCGTTAGTGTATGATGAGCCGAAGCCTAAACCCTGCGCGCCGTAGCCGCCCGCAAAATAGAGATTGGGGATAAAGTCATCGGAATTGGGCATCATCAGACGCTGAACGATGCCGTCCCATTTCTCCGCGCTGTAGCCGTAAATCGTGCCCTGCGGAGCGTCGGCGTACCTTGCGTAAGTGGCAGGTGTGGCGATTTCGATTTCTTCAATCGAATCGCGGATTTTTGTTCCCGTTGCCTTTTCAAAGTTGTCAATCATTCTGTTGGCAACATATTCTTTTGCTTTTACATAGTCTCTTTCGTTTACCTCACTCCAGCAGTCCGAGGTGTAAAGCGTTGTGAAATAAAGTATGGTCGTTCCCTCTGGTGAGCAACCGGGAACAGCGTTGTTGAGGCAGCAGGTAGCTTGCGCGTTGTTGCCCTCGATTGTTTCCATGCTCTTGACCTGCTGAACGGTGTTCGCCGTGTCATAAATCATGTAGCAATGCTCTTTTATGCCGAGCTCCTCGGGGGATTTGTCAAGACCGAGGAACATTGTGAAGCCTCTGCCCGCGAATTTGCGCGCGTTGGTCTGGCGGATTGCAGACTCGGGCAGGTCGCTCGGGTCAATCATCTTTGCAACGGCGTTATGCGGAGCGGAGTTGCAGACGATAACATCGGCATACTCGATTTCATCTCTGCCTTTTACCTTAACGCCGACAGCCGCGCCGTTATCCATAACGATTTTTTCAACGAAGCTGTTGAAATAAATCGTGCCGCCGAGCTCCTCAAAACGCTGCTGGAAAGCACAGCTCAGCTCGTGGCTTCTGCCCTTGGCGCAGACAGCACCGTAATTGATATAGCGGTCAACAAGACCGAGGTAGTGAATCGCGCTGATAGTGTCGCAGTCAACGCCGAGATAGCACCAGTAGGCGTTGAAAATATCCCTTGCTCTTTTGGAAAGACCAACCGCCTTGAGCACATCATTGACAGAGTAAGGCGCAACGCGGACAAAATCCATGTGATTATCCTTGATTTCGGTTATAAGATTTGCGTTGAATGAGTTTATATTGCCGAGGAATTCAGCCGTTTTGGTCAGCCTTTCACACAGGTCAAAGATTTCCTCCATCTTCTGCCTTGAGCCGGGCACATATTCCTCCATTTTGTCAATGTAGTTTGAAACGCCGAAAGGCATGGTTACATCGATTTTATCAGGGTCGGAGAGGGTTATCATTCTGTAAGCGTCAGGGATTCTGCACCACTCTATCTTGTCGTGAACTCCGAGCTCTTCAAAAATTTTGCGTATATTGCCCGCGCCCTGAACACAGCCGTAAGAGCTCAGCTCGTGAAGCGAAGCCTCAAACTCAAATCTGCCCCTTTTAAAGCTGGTCGCGTAACCGCCGGGTACATTGTGCTTCTCTAAAATAAGCACCTTTTTGCCTGCCTTTGCAAAGGTTACCGCAGCGGAAAGACCGCCGTTACCGGCACCTATTACAACTACATCCCATTTTGCCATAATTGACCTCCAAAATTATATGTAAATAATATATTAAACAATTTTTACGCAGTTAAACCGCTCACATTCGCCGTCGGGGTATTTCACCTGCTGAGCTGTGCATTCAAAGCCGAGAGCCTTGTAAAAAAGGACAGTATCTCCGTCCGTCTGCGCCGTGAGCTTTTTAATGTTCATCATCTTTGCGGACTCTTTAATGAGATAAGACCCCGCGCCCTTTCGGCGATATTCGGGCTTGACGGCAATTCCGACAATCTCTCCCTCGCCGCCGTCTTTCATTCTCACCACGAGCATGCCGACATTCTGCGAATTATCAACGCACACAAAGACATAAATATCGTCGTCGTCCGCAAAATTGCGCGTCTGCTGAAGATATTTTTCATAGACGGGTCTGTACATACAGTCCTTGTAGATTTCATACGCCTCGGACGATATAAGCCATTCGCTGTCATAGTACAATTTAACTGTCATAACAATCACACTTTTAAGAAAAAATATTGCTGTTTACTGACGGGTGATTCGTAAATTCACTTCTTCACTATTCACTATTACTTCTTACTTCAAATAACCCCCACCGTCAAAATCAGAGATTTTGCCACCACCCCCGAGGGAGGCTAAAAGGCGCCCCTTTGGGGAGCTGTCAGCGCAACTGACTGAGGGGGTATTCTGAAAATAACCACTCTTTTGCACCGCAAGAGGGCGAGCAAAGCAGCTCTCACTTCTTCACTATTACTTACTTTGAGAAACCCCCACCGTCAAAATCAGAGATTTTGCCACCTCCCCCGAGGGAGGCTATAAGGCGCCCCTTCGGGGAGCTGTCAGCGCAGCTGACTGAGGGGGTATTCTGAAAATAACCACTCTTTTGCACCGCAAGAGGGCGAGCAAAGCAACTCTTCTTCACTATTCATTATTACTTATTACTTCAAATCGGGGTGTAGCGCAGTTGGTAGCGCGCCTGCTTTGGGAGCAGGATGCCGGGGGTTCGAGTCCCTTCACTCCGACCAGAAAAGCACAGATACTGCAAAGCGGTGTCTGTGCTTTTTTATATAACAGGGACTTGAACCCCGAGGGGGTGAGGTGCGTAAGAGACAGGCAGTGAAGTAAATACACCGCCTGCCGTTATTCAATGCTTAAGGGAACGGACGAATACGATTCAGAATAATCTTTTTAATTCCTCTTTGGTTTTCAGGCCTGATTCTCTGTTTTTTAATTCACCGTTCTCAAAAAACAGCACGGTGGGTATTGACATCACATCAAAACGCTCTGATACATCGGGATTTTCATCAGTGTTGATTTTACAGAATTTTATTTGATTTTCTTCATCGGAAAGCTCTTCAAAAACAGGTAAAAGCCTTTTGCATGAACCGCACCACGGCGCATAGCAGTCCAGCACAACTTTTGCGTTGTTTTGAATTATTTCTTCCAGATTTTTGTCATTTATTTCGGTTATATTCATTGTACTTCATCCTTTCATGCTTTTGAGTGCGGCGGTTGCGGCAAGGCTTCCGTCGCTGACCGCGGTCGTCAACTGCCGCAGTTCTTTTTCGCAGGTATCACCCGCCGCAAAGATGCCGTCAGTTCTGGTATAAACGCTGTTTTCGCATTGTATATATCCCGCATCATTCAAATCCACTACATTTGAAAATATTTCATTTCGGGGCTCCTGCCCTATGGCGATAAAAAGTCCGTCAATGCTGATTTCCTGCGATGCTCCGCTAATGTCGGTAACGGTTATTGTTTCAAGTTTACTGCTGCCGTTAATTGCCGTAACGGTGGATTCCATCAGAAATGAAACATTGTTTTTTCTCAGCAAATCTTCACGGTATTTTTCCTCGCCGTTAAACTCATCGAACTGGTGAATTACATAAACTTTATTCGCCAAATCAGAAAGATAAAGCGCATCCTCCAATGCGGAATTTCCCCCGCCGACAACAGCAACCGTTTTGCCTTTGAAAAAATTACCGTCGCAGGTGGCACAGTATGAAATACCTTTCCCGATAAAATCGGATTCTTTTTTCAGATTCAGCTTCCGCTTGGCGGCACCGTTGGCTATGATTACTGTTTTTCCCTGATAAATGCCGCCGGACGTCTCTACGCTTTTATCTTTCTTCACAGCATTCACTTTTTCAAATTTAATCTCCGTGCCCATGTTTTTTGCCTGCTGATAAAGATTTTCAGCGAGCTCAAAGCCGGAAATCTGTGAAACACCCGGATAATTTTCCACCTTGTCAGCGTTTGCAATCTGTCCGCCGTAGCCCTCGGCTTCCAGAACCAATACTTTTTTGTTGGCCCGCCGCAGATAAATGGCGCTTGTCAGTCCCGCAGGTCCCGCGCCTATAATAATTGAGTCATACATATTTACACCTGCTTTAATAATTCTTCAATATCTTTTTCAATAATATCGGGGCTTTCAATCGGAGAATATCTGCGAACGGGCATACCGTTTTTGTCTAATAAAAACTTGGTGAAGTTCCATTTGATGTCGTTTTTATTTTTGTAAGTTCCGCTCATTTTTTCAACCGCTTTCATTGATAATTTATGAGCAGTTCCTTTGATATACTCATCAGGAGAATTTTCTTTCAGAAACTGCCATATCGGAGATGCGTTTTCACCGTTGACCTCCGTTTTTTTGAAGCGCGGGAATGTAGTTTTATATTTAATTGTGCAGAATTCGTGAATTTCATTATCGTCTCCGGGTGCCTGATGACCGAACTGGTCGCATGGAAAATCGAGAATTTCCAATCCTGCCGAATGATATTTTTTATAAAGTCGTTCAAGTGATTCATACTGCGGCGTAAATCCGCAGCCTGTAGCTGTATTTACTATTAACAGAACCCTGCCTTTAAAGCTGCTGAAATCCAAAGCTGTTCCGTCGTTTTTTTCTGCACTGAAATCATAAATATTCATTGCCATACTCCTTTAAAGCGTATATCTCAAATCATACGGTATTGTCTTAAATATATTATCCGTTTTCCCCGTATTTATTCTGTTTTAAAATTTCAAAAGAAAAGCAGGAACTTCAACACCAATGAGATGAGGTGCGTAAAAAAAACAATTGACATCAGATATACTTTATGATATATTTTTTACGGTGATGATATGAAAGAATTAGTATGCAGCCATTGCGGCGCAAGCGATTGGCAAACAATTGACGGCTTCAAAGTCTGCTCTTATTGCGGAACAAATTATCAGCTTGAAAAAGAAGATATACCGATGAAAAATTCAACAATTTCCCTTGAAGACGATGTGGCAAACCTTCTGAAAAAATGCAGGAATGAACCGCATAATGCAAAAAAATATGCCAATCTGATTTTGGATATTGACCCTGCAAACACAGAAGCGTTAAAATATTTGAAATAAAGAGAGTATGTTAATATGAAGACAAAAGAAATTTCCGAAAAATACAATATAGATCAAAAAGACTTTGATGCTTTTTTAATTACAAGAAACCTGAATTATTCTGAGAATCTGCTGGGAATTATCAATGTAGATGACGCATTGGCAGAGGAATATGTTTCGGATTATAAACGGTTCCGTGAAAAAGAAAACCAGGCAAAAGAAGAGGCTCTTAAACAGAAAAAAGAAGAGGAAGAACGCAGGAGAGAAGAAGAAGAACCGAAAAAAGCGGCAATGGCTAAAATGCTGATTTCATCCGGCTTCAGCTTTGACGGATACAGAATTGTCAAATATTCAGGATATATTTCAGGCGACGATGCCATTGAAATTTCCCGAACAGGCTGGTTCTCCGCAGATAATGAGAGCGGTCAGAATATAACAAATGCTTTGGTTAAAATCAGAAGGCAGGCACTGAATGAATTAAAAGAAGCCGCGTATAATTTAGGCTGCAATGCTATTATCGGCGTTGATTTTGACTATATTACACTTGAAACTCCAAGTGGGACAGGTACGCTGTACGAGCCGTATGTTATCTGCGTTACGGCAAACGGAAATGCTGTAATTATAGAAAAGGATGAACCGTAATTATCAGAGTTTAAGTACAGAGCCAAAAGGCCGTCTCTTGCGCAAGCAAAAGACGGTCTTTTATTATTTTTTATACAATTTTCTCTTCAATGTACGGCTTTCCGCTGCGGACAGCCGTCTTTTTATTCATCTTTTTCTTTCTGAAATTTCTCGGGCGGATAACTACCTTTCCGTCATAAACCTCGAGCATAAGCCCCTGCCCTGTTTTCTCGTCCTCGCCGTGGTGATTCGGTCTTGTGAGGCACGGGAGGTTTATGTAGTTCACGCCGTCGTATTTTTCAAAGCTCGCGAAGCCGTTTTCAGCCGCGCTTTTTTCGCCGCAGAGCCCCATGTGGGAATGACCGCTGAAATAAAAAACATTCGTGTAATTTTTCAGTATGTTTTCAATATCGTCGGAGTCTTTGCCGATGCCGCCGATTTCGGGCAGAGCGTTCGGGTCTTCTTTTTCGTCCCATGTCTTAGGCAGACCGTGGTGAGTGTTGACGCTCTGATGGCAGAATACAAACACGGGCTTTTTGTTCCCTGCCGCCGCGTCCATTTCCGCTTTGAGCCATGCTTTCTGCTCCTCGCTTATAAAGGCGCAGTCCTCGTTTTCGGGCACGCCGTCAGAGCCGAGGAAAATGAAATGATAACCGTTGATTATCTTTGTGAAGTATGGTTTATCTATCTTATTTGAGCAGATTTCCGCGCTGTATTTATAGTAATTTTTTATTCCGTCCGCGTAGCCCTCAAAGCCGTCTTTGCTCCATGAATCGTGGTTGCCGAGGGTGAAAATTATCTGCTTCGCCGCGGTGAAATCCTTGAAACATTCCTTCACGATTTCCCAGTTTTCGGTAAGTCCGCGTGAGGTTGTGTCGCCGACGGTGATGTAAGCGTCAATTGCCGCTTCGCTTTTCGCAACATCGGCAAGCACTTTTCTGATTGTTTTTATTCTCTGCCTGTTCGATTTTGCATTTATGTCAATGTGGTTGTCGCTCGTTATCGCGGCGTTGAGCCTTATGCCGTCGTACATTGGTCTGATTCTGCTCATTTTATCACTGCCTTTCGGAGTTATTATACAACAGATTCGTGAGATAGTCTATATAAAAACCGTGCAAAATTATAATTAACCGCATTATTCGCTTTGTTCTTTTTTCATTTTCTGCCAGTTATAAAAGCCGTAAAGATCGTTTATCAGAAACATTATGAAGCAGGCAATCATCGGAAGATATGATATGTTTTCAATTGCCGCAAGCGTCCAGAGGACGATTAAAACCACATCATTCGCGGCGTAAGCGAGGGCGTAGTAAGGACTTCTGAAAAAAGTGAGATAAGAAGCGATGAAGCTCGTGGCTACAGAAATAACGCTGAATATAATATTCGCGTTCCCCATTGCGGAAAGAATGAAGTAAAATGCAATTGTAACTGCCGCTGTGAGAAAAACGAGAAGCGTGCATAATCTGCCGTTAAGAGTGCTGACACGCACCTCTTTCGTGCCCTCATAAGGGTGGCGCAGCCACGAGATTACGGCGGCAATCGCGCTCGGAGCAGTCATGCCGAGGTAGGTAATCATTTCACCGTAATAGCGATAGTAAAATGATACAATTCCGTAAAAAACAGCAAACACAACCGTCAGCACCTGACCGATAACATAGCCCTTTGCGACAAATATCAGCGCGGTTACGCCAATCAGAGAGGCTGTCATAGTCAGAATATCTCCGCCGCCCGAAATAATAAACGACACAACGATTACGGCGAGCGAAGTGAGCCACAGGCATAATTCAAAACGCGATAAATCACGGAAAAGTTTTATTACTTTCATAAACACCTCAAAAAATAAGCATTCGCCACACACATCTGCTAAGACCTGACGATGTGCATAACGAATGCCTTTTGCATTCATTCTTCCCGGTGGAAGTAATTTTAATATAGCATAATTGTTTCTGAATGTCAAACAGAGATTTGCCCGTCTGACATTTTAAACCTGCGTCAAATTATCACAGTTCCGTTTAATTGATTGACATATATCATAGATAATGATATAACTATAAAAAAGGAGGCTTTTACATGAAAATTGTTGCTTTTTTTGAAAGTATTATTATTGCGATATCCTGCTTCTTCGGCAGCATATTCAACCTTCCCGACAAGAATGTTCAGAAGCTCATTGACGACGCGGGCGGATTCATCTACGGCATCTGCCACCCCAACGAGGATTACGAGCTTCTCGGCGACGCGGGGCTTAAATGGGTAAGATTTGATATTCCCTGTCCGTTTGACAGAAACGGAAATATCAGACAGGCATACAATAATTTTAAGGAACGCTGCAGAGGCTATGCGGAGCACGGCTTCAAGGTCATGGCGGTTACGCCGTACCCGAGAGATTATATTGCGGATATGGGCTTTAACCCCGTTGAAAATGAAGAGAATATCCAAAAGACAAAAGAGCTTGCGGTTTTCCTTTACAATGACCTCAAGGACATAACAGGCGGTTTTCAGATTACAAATGAAATGGGGCTTGTCGGCTTCATGACTCCGCTTACCATTGAGGAGGCGGCTCTTTACATCGGTATTCAGCTCGAAGTAATAAGCGAAGTCAAGGACGACAGCTTCCCCATCGGTTATAATTCAGCAGATTTAATACAGGTCAGCCGCGAGCTTCACAAGCTCATGAAGCCTTATCTCAAATACTGCGATTATGTAGGCATTGACCTTTACACGGGCAATCAGGGCAACGCCAAGCCGAAGGATTACGCAAAGAAAGTCAAGAAGCTTTACAGAATGACTGGAAAACCGATAATTATTGAAGAGTTCGGCTTCTGGAGCGAGGGCAGCCCGAAAACAGCAGAGCAGAAAGCGGAAATTCTCGGCGTTTACGGATATTCCACCGAGGCCGAGGCAATAGCGGACGGCGCGAATTTTATTAACAAGCTCCCCTCACAGTTCCGCAATACGCTCAAGGTCGAGCATCCCGATGAAGAGGCAAACTGGGCAGAACTTGTTTTCGGTCAGTACGCAAACCATTTTTACGGCGAAACATCTGCGGAAACAATAAACAATATTCCGCACACGCCCGACGGACAGGCTCAGTATTACAAAGCTGTCATGGCAGAGCTCAGAAAGCTCAACTGCCTTGCGGGCATGATTATCTATTGCAATCAGGACATGGAATACTGCTTCGCGTGCGGACATACATGGTGCCCGTTTGAGACGAAATGGGGAATTTGCACAATCGACGGCACGCCCAAGCCTGCGTATTATGCGGTCAAGGAATTTATAGCTGAGAATCATTAAAATAATTTACCCTGCAATCCGGCGGATTGCAGGGTGTTTTTATCTGTATTTTTAACAAATGATTTGATAATTATTCAATAAAAAGCATCAGCTGATTTGATTTGAAATAATAGTTTCCTTTTCTGCTTTGCGATGTTTGCCCATGTGCCGTCAGGCACACATCATCAGGCGAAGCCGTCATCATTGGCGAAGCCAGCATCATTTGCCGAAAGCAAACATCATTCAAAAAAATCCCTTTTGTCTTTCGACAAAAGGGATTTTTTTGCTGGTGACCCGGACGAGAATCGAACTCGTGTTACCGCCGTGAAAGGGCGGTGTCTTAACCGCTTGACCACCGGGCCGCTTGGTAGCGGCAGTGGGACTTGAACCTACGACACCCCGGGTATGAACCGAGTGCTCTAGCCAACTGAGCTATGCCGCCAAACCGCTTAACAAAGCTTGTT
>JAZUFU010000038.1:0-11659 GCA_045640865.1 Acutalibacteraceae bacterium
AGGCTCACCTTATCTTTCATAATCGAAAACTGAATCTGATGAACAGGGCCCGTTTCGTCAAACCACGAAATGCCGTATTTCGATTTAAGCCGCTCAACGACAGCCTTTTTGATGATAGACTGACAGTCGCTGACGCTGAAAAGAGCGGAATTTATGGAATATCCCTTGACGGGAAACGCGTCGGACGCGCCTATCCATTCCTCCCACGGCAGATTTTTTGTGCCCTGAAAAAGCTCCTCAAAGCTTTTTGCCTCGAATGTACCGACGAGAACCTGTATTCTTTCGGCAAAGCGGGAGCAGATATTTGCCCTCGCAAGTATATTTTCGTCGCCGCTGAAAAGCACTCTGCCGTTTTCGGCAACAACATCTTCTGCTTCAAGCGAGCGCATTTCCTCGGCTATAACTGACTCAACGCCTAAAAGGCAGGGAATTACATAGTTGATTTTCATTATTTTCTCCGTTTTTCCGTTAATATGTGCCTATGCACTGATAAAGATTGTAGTTTTTGAATGACGCAAGCACATAGCCGCTCTCTGAGCTTTCCTTGGCTTTTTTTACTTCGTCAAAGTAATCGGTAAATACATAAACTCCGTCGTTGTACCGTGAAAGATAACTGTCGATTGCGGCTTTATCCGTGGTTGAAGCAAGACCGTCCGCGTTTATTCTGCGTAAATCTCTTGTGGAAAGCGACCTTGACGGAAGCCCTCTCGCCGCGTCTGTTTTGATAATCAGAATTTTATCCACCGAGTCGTATCTTACATCGGGCGCAAGGAAATTTTTAAGCACAAACCATTCCGACGTGTCCCAGTCCTTGCTGAATTTCAGATAAAACGCAAGGCTGTTTTCATCATTCCCGAAAAAATAATAGTGGTTTTCGTCGTTAATTTCGCAGGAATAGCAGTTGTTTTTGATAAAAAATTTGTTATCGACATTGGAGTTATAAGTCAGCTCCGCCGCCTGCTCGAGCATTTTGTGGTTATCGTTTATGAAAAATTCGCCGAACTGCTTTACGGGCATGTAATTCGCGAGGTTGACCTTGTCGGATGAAATTTCGCCCGCGATATTCATTTCGTAATATTCGGCAGAGAATTTTGACTGATTGCTCTGTTCCTCAAGAGCCTGATTTTCTTTTTTAACAGAAATGTATTTAAAAACAGTAACAGCCGCCGCAACAACAATCAAAATGCTGCATACAACCGCAAGTATATCTCTGACCATTCTGGGGTCAATATTTTTTTTGGTTTTCGGCTGAGCCATTTTATTTCACCTCGATCAAAACTGTAAAACAGGGGCGATTTCTCGCCCCTCCGATTGATTTATTGCATATATATTATTCAACTTCAGGCTCGATAAGACCGTAGCCTCCGTCTTTTCTCTTATAAACAACGCATACTTTTTCGCTTTCGCCGTTGAAGAAGATATAGAACTGATGACCGAGCATTTCCATCTGAAGGATAGCCTCCTCGGGCATTTCGGGTTTAAGGAAAACTGTCTTGGAACGGATAATGTCGAAATCGTCCTCGGCAACATCTTCGTCCTCATCTTCCCATGTCAGCTCAACATCGTCGCGCAGCTTTTTGGAAACCTTTGTCTTGTTCTTGCGGATTTTTCTGATGATAAAGTCAATGCAGGCGTCAAGAGCGTCTTCCATATCCTTAGCCGCTTCCTCCGCGCGGAAAAGCATACCTTTGTTTTTAATGGTAAGCTCAACTATCTGCTCGGGCTTCTCAACCGTTACGGTGATTTTGGCTTCGGCTTCGTCAGAAAAGAACTTTTCGATTTTCGCAAGCTTTTTTTCAGCGTGAAGCTTAAAAGAATCTTTTGGTGTGCATTTTCTTCCGATGATTGTAGTTTTCATAAAAGATGCCTCCTTAGCTGTGCAGGGTTCAAACCGCGTAATATCAACGGTTTTCTTTTCCTGCATCTTTATTATAGCACAATTAACAATAATTTAAAAGAGGTTTTTTAAATTTTATGAAAAATTATCAGAATTTCGGCATTTTCACCAAACAGGGCATAAAATGAAATAAAAGTGCCGCCCAAAAGGACAGCACCTCTGAGATAATTAGATTTTATTGGTACCTCTGCGGTTGAAACCGCCGCCGTGCTTTGAATCACGCTTTAAATCAGACATTTTTTCGTCGCTGACCTGCTTGAATTTTGCCATCATGTCCTCAAAAGAGTGTGCGCCGTTATCCGCACTCTTATTGCCCTGCCATACATTTGCGGGGCGGGAACCTGACTGACGCGGCTTTTGCTGAGGCTTCTTCTCCTCCGTGGCCTTCTTGATGGAAAGGCTGATTTTTCCGTCGTCTCCGACAGAAAGCACCTTGACCTTTACGGTCTGACCGACAGTGAGATGATCGCCGATTTCCTTGACATACTCGTTCGCCACCTCCGAGATATGGACAAGACCTTTTTTGCCCTCGCCCAGCTCTACAAAAGCTCCGAATGATGTGAAACCGGTTACTTTGCCTTCAACGATTGTTCCAACTTCCAATTGCATAAATTGACTGACTCCTTAAGTCTTTATTTATTCACCGTCGGCAATGTCCTGATAAACAATGTCGCCGGGTTTTATATACCCGTATTTTTCTCTTGCAACCTTTTCTACGTAGTCGTCCTTGCTGCCGCTGTCAATCTGGCTCTGAAGCTCCTCGTTTTCCGAGATTTCCTGTGAATATTCAGCCTCAACCTTTGCCTTTTCCGCATTACGCTCGTCAATCTCTTTTTTAATGGAGAAAAGAGAGATTGCAAAAATTATTACAAGGGAAATGAAACATACCGTAAGCACAAAGCTGTGTTTTCTTTTGCTCTTTTTGGTTTTCTTTTTAACTGTTTTAGCCATTACGGTACCTCCCTTATATTTATACGCAGTAATTATACACTATGGAGGAAGGATTTTTCAAGAGCTTATCTGAGCTTTTTTTATTTTTTTTTAATGTTTTTCTGAAAAAATTTTCTGTCTTTTCCGCTGCCGACTTAAAGAGCCTGTTCAGAAACGCCGAAAAGCGGTTGAATATCCTGCTCACGGGCAGACCGAGGGTGAAATACCATATGAAAAATCCGAAAAGCATGCCTAGATACGGGTACGCTCTGAGCTTGCCGTCATCAACGCATAGCAAAAAGAAAAATGAGCCGAATGTGCAGATAATGAAAAATAGAATATCCTGAAAAATCACCGCGCCGACCGATGACGAAAAGATTTTGCGGATAAAGCGTATCACATCATAAAGCGCGCCCGCAAGGAAGCCGAATCCCGTGCTGAGCATAAAAACCTGCGTCTGCTGCGCCATTCCCTGTATATACATCAGCGGAACACCCTGCCGAAAAATCCGCTCTGCTTCGGCTCGTTGTCGGTATAGACGAGCGCGTCAATCCTGCCCTCAATGCTCATTTCGCCCGTGTCGGTGCTCAGCTTCCCTATGTGAAGTCCGCTGCCTCTTATAGAAAGCTCGCCGTCGCTCGTTATGACGGTAACGGTCTGTTCGTCGAAGCTGTCAACATCGCTGACGCCCGTTAAGGTGATTTTATTTCTGTCCTCCACATTCACGCAGTGGGGGATTGATATTGTGCCTTTGTCGCCGCCTGTGTTCAAAAAAATCCCTCCGTTATTATTTTCGGTGATAATATTTATGATTTCAGCGCGTAGTTTATAACAGAAGAAAAACAATTTTTGCTCTCGGCGGTAGGGGCGATTCACGAATCGCCCGTTTTTTATTCGGGGTAACACGGATAAAATTTTTAATTCTGAGGACGATACGGAAAATTTGTGATGATTTTTATCACGGTATGTGTCCTATCTGAAAATTGCCGTTAATCCGCGGGTTGTCGAGGACGCCAACCCCTACAAAATGCACAGCTTAAACCGAGCCTGTAGGGGACGACGTCCTCGGCGTCCCGTTTTTCAATTTTCGCACAATCTTTCGTCTTCAGAGGAATGGCTTCCTCCCTGAGGGAGCTGTCAAGCGAATGCGAGACTTAGGGATTGTTTGTTTAATTTTTACACATTTTTCCGTCTTCGGCGGTACAATCGCGTACCAAAAAATTGCCGTATGATTTGTGCATAATTTTCACATTTTGCTTGTAGGGAAGCGCATTGCCGCTCCCGTGTTTAAATTCCGCAATCCCCTCAATTTCGCCTTGCATAATATTTCCTATTTTGCAAAATGTACTTGACAATGCGCGCCCTCTGTGCTATGCTTTAGGTGAGTTAGTCATAACTAATCATGGAGGGCATTATGAGACTTGATTTACTGAAACCCGGCGAAAGCGGGGTAATAAAAACCGTCGGCGGCGAGGGCGCGCTGAGGCTCCGTCTGCTCGACATGGGGCTCATTCCGAGGACGAAAGTCAGGGTGCAGAAGGTTGCGCCGCTCGGCGACCCCATTCAGATTCTTATAAGGGGCTACGACCTCACGCTCAGAAAAGAGGACGCGGCGATGATTGACGTTGAGAAAGAGGTGGGTTAAATGATTTTTGCTCTTGCAGGTAATCAGAACTGCGGTAAAACCACACTTTTCAACGCCCTCACGGGCTCAAATCAGCACGTCGGCAACTTTCCCGGCGTTACCGTTGACCAGAAAATCGGCGAAATCCGCAGTGCGCCCAAATGCTCGGTTGTCGATTTGCCCGGCATTTACTCCCTGCGCCCATACACGCAGGAGGAAATCGTAACGCGTGATTTCATTCTCAACGAAAAGCCCGACGGCATCATAAATATAGTTGACGCCAACAACATTGAGCGAAATCTCTACCTCACCTTGCAGCTTCTCGAGCTTCGCATTCCGATGGTTATCGCGATAAACATGATGGACGAAATTCGCAGTAACGGCGGCTCAATTGATGTTGACAAAATGTCTGAGCTGCTCGGCGTGCCCGTTATTCCGATAAGCGCGATTAAAAACGAGGGCGTTTCCGAGGTTGTGCGCAATATCGTCGATGTTACCAAACGCCGTGAGTTGCCCAAGGTCAAGGATTTCTGCCCCTCGGGCGCGGTTCACAGATGTATTCACGCCGTTTCTCATCTCATTGAGGATCACGCGGCTGTTCAGGGGATTTCCTCCCGCTTCTGCGCTTCAAAGCTCATTGAGGACGATGCTGAGATGATGGAACGCCTCGGCATAAATCAGAACGAAAAAGAGCTTCTTGAGCACAGCGTTATTGAAATGGAAACCGAAACGGGGCTTGACCGCAACGCCGCCATGGCGGATATGCGCTATAATTTCATCGAGTCCGTGTGCGGTGAAACCGTCGTCCGCGCGAGCGAAAGTCGCGAGCACAAAAGAAGCGTGAAAATCGACAACATTCTTACCAACAAATACCTTGCGATTCCGTTTTTCATTCTGATAATGCTCCTCGTTTTCTGGCTGTCGTTCAATGTCATAGGCGAGGCTCTGTCAAACCTGCTGTCAATGGGTATCGATTCCGTAACTCAGCTTGTTGATAACGCTCTGACCTCCTACGGCATAAACCCTGTCGTTCACAGCCTTGTGATTGACGGCATTTTCGCGGGCGTAGGCTCTGTGCTGAGCTTTTTGCCGATAATCGTTGTGCTGTTTTTCTTCCTGTCGATTTTAGAGGACACAGGCTACATGGCGCGAATCGCGTTTGTTATGGACAAACCGCTGAGAAAAATCGGTCTTTCGGGCAAAAGCTTCGTGCCGATGCTCATAGGATTCGGGTGCAGTGTACCCGCGATTATGTCGGCGCGCACGCTTTCATCTGAAAGGGACAGAAAAATGACCGTCCTGCTCACGCCTTACATGAGCTGTTCGGCAAAAATCCCTGTCTATACCGTTTTCTGCGCGGCGTTTTTTAAAAAATTCGCTCCGCTCGTAATGGTCGGCATTTATGTTTTCGGCATCCTCATGGCGGTGCTCATGGCTATGATTTTCAAATCCTCGCTCTTTAAGGGCAAGCCTGTTCCGTTCGTAATGGAGCTTCCGAATTACCGCCTGCCCTCCGCAAGAAGCGTTGTGCTTCTGATGTGGGAAAAGGCAAAGGATTTCATCAAAAAAGCGTTCACCGTCATTTTTATCGCAACGGTTGTTATATGGTTCTTCCAGAGCTTTGACACAAGGCTCAACCCCGTTTCCGACAGCGCGAACAGTATTCTCGCTCTCATCGGTCAGAAGATTACGCCTGTTTTCTCGCCCCTCGGCTTCGGCGACTGGCGCGTTATCACCTCGCTTATTTCGGGCTTCACCGCAAAAGAGGCGGTCGTGAGCACAATGAGCATTCTGGTCGGCGTGGGTACTGCGGATTTGGGCGCGGCGCTGAGCATGATTTTCACTCCGCTTTCCGCTGTCAGCTTTCTTGTGTTCACTCTGCTTTACACTCCCTGCGTTGCGGCTGTCGCAACTATCAAAAAAGAGCTCAATTCCACCGTCCAGACCGTCGGAGTTGTAGTGTTACAGTGCGTTGTGGCGTGGGTTATGGCTTTTATTGTATATAACATCGGGGTGATTTTGTGAAAATTGCCGATTTTGTAATTTTGGCGGCGGTTATTGTTGCGCTCGCCGCCGCGTTGTGGTATAATCACAAAGATAAAAAGAACGGCTGCGGCTGCTGCGGCAACTGTTCGTCCTGCAACCGGAATTGCAGTATCAAAAATGAGAAAAGAGGTAACAGCAATGAAAGCTAAAAATGTTGCAATCAAGGCAATATGCGTCGTTCTCAGTGTGCTTATGCTCATGTCGGGAACAACTGTTTTTGCCGCTACAACAGACAAGTTCACCATCACAAATCCTTACGCAAATATCAAGTGGGACACTGTTAATCAGTACAAGACAGCCCTCCACACTCACACACAGGCAAGCGACGGCGACATCACCCTCAGAGAGTCCCTTCAGCGCCACTATGAAGCTGACTTTGACATTGTTGCCATAACAGACCACGGCACAGTCAATTACAGCTGGAACGATTTTGAAGGCTCCAAGTTTATCGGCAAAGCTCTCAAACTCTTTGGCAGAACCGATTTCACACTCGATTACCTCGGCACAGAGGGCGAGTTTGCAAACGGCGTAAGCTATAAAATGGAAACAAGAAACGGTGATGATTATCTTGTTGCCGCTGACGGCAGAGAAATGATGAGAATCCCCTACGGCATTGAGAACAACGCTGTTTCGGTAAATGCTCATGTCAACAGCTGGTTCGCTGATTTCCACAACAACCTTCCCTGCGACTATCTCGCGGCGGTAAAAGGCGTTCAGAGAAAAGGCGGTCTCTGCGTTATCAATCACCCCGGTGAATACACAAACGCACGCTATGAGCTCTTCCAGGAGGACGCTTACAACCTCGACAATCCCTCATACAGATATTTCTTCAACAAGTTCTACGGTCTTATCAACGATTATGACTGCTGCCTTGGTATCGACATCAATTCCAAGGGCGACGACCGCACACGCTACGAGAGAAAGCTCTGGGATTTAATGCTCATGGAAGCAGCAAAATCAGGCAAGACTGTATATGCTATCGCATCGAGCGATGCTCATCAGCTCAACAAGATTGACACAGGATTTACTTATGTTCTCGCCAACGAAAAGACAAGCGCGGCTACAAAGGCGGCTCTTCAGAACGGCGAATTCATCGCGGCAAGCACCTGCATCTGCAACCACGACGAAATGAAGCAGATTGCCGATTCAATCAAGAAATTCTACGGCGAAACAGAGCTTTACAACGAGCTTACTGACACAGTAGCACGCTATGAGGCTGACAGACAGAAGAAGATTGACGAAAACGACGACGGCAACACAAGCGTTAAGTATGAAGCAATCGACAACGAAGGCTACTTCAACAGAGACGCACGCCCGATGATTACAAACATCACCGTTGACGACACAGAAAACACAATCGCTATCGACTCTGAGAACGCTCTTATCGTTCGCTGGATAGCTGACGGCAAGGTAATCTCCACCACCACAACTGAGGACGCTGTTATTGACCTTGACGATTATTCAGATGTTGTTGACGGCTACATCAGAGCAGAAGTTTTCGGCGAAGGTGGAATCCTTTATACGCAGGCATTCTCACTCAACGCCGACCAGAAGACCGAGCAGGATTTCAACTACCTCAACCTCGGTATGTTCGACTTCCTCTTCGCTGAAATCGACAGATACGGCGGACTTCTTATAAGAATAATCAAGAATCTCTTTAACTGATAATTAAGGTGCTGTTAGGCACAGATCGAAAAGTAAAAAGTAAAGTAAATGAAAAAGCAATTCTGATAACAGAAATCTTATCTGAAATATTAGAATTGCTTTTTTACATTTCAAAAAGTAACAGTTTTTACTTTTCGGTCTGCGCTGAATGCGACAGCACTTTTGAGGGTTAATAGTATATAACTCAATACAAAGGAGCGTTTTAAAATGTTGACTCAGAGATTAGGCAGTGCAACCCAGAAAAATCCCGAATTTATTGACGGGTTGATTGAACAGATAAAGAAACATCCTCAAAGCTGTGATGAGGTGTGGTTCGCCACGGATTACGGCTTTCCGCCCGTTGAAAAGCATAAAAAAAGCGCCGACGCGCTCATTGACTCAGCCGAAAAATTCCGCAAAGAGGGAATCAGAGTGTCGTTACAGCTGAGCAACTCAATCGGCCACGGTCAGTATATGCGCTCGCAGGACTGTACGGGGCTTGTTTCGCCCGACTCAAAGGTGCGCCGCATGGTTGACGCCGACGGCACCGAGGCAGGCTACTGCTTCTGCTGGAATGACGCCGTTTTCCGCGACTACACATTTTCGTCTCTGCGCCACTATCTCAGAGCGGTGAAGCCCTACTGCGTGTGGGTTGACGACGACTTCCGCGCCGTGAATCACGACCCTGTTTCACACGGCTGCTTCTGCGACGGGTGCATGGCTCTTTTCAACTCCCGTTACGGCACAGCGTTCAGCAGAGAGGAGCTTGTCGAGGCAATTCACAGCAATATTGAAACGAGGAAAAAGCACATTGAATTTCTCCGCTCAACTCTCTATGATTTTATGTATGAACTCGGCAAGGTCATTCACGAAGAATTGCCCGAGTGCCGAATGGGCTTGCAGGGCTGCGCCAACGGCGGCTACACGGGGTACGGCTACGGCTTCGCGTTTGACGCAATGAAAGCCGCCACGGGCTTTGCGCCGTTTTACAGGGCGGGCGGCGGCTCTTACAACGATTATTCCCCGAAGGATTTCATAAACAAGGGCGCGTTTATCGCCTATCAGAATTATATGCTCCCCGACTATGTGGAGGACAAACGCCCCGAAATCGAGAGCCTGCCCGACGTGGTTTTCGGCAAGAGCATCGCCGGCACCTGCTTTGAGACCTCGTGCTATCTCGCTTTCGGAAGCACCGCCATGAGCTACGCCATTCTCATGAACGATTACGAGCCGATTGAGTGGCACGGCGAAATGCTCGGCGCATTTTCCGCTCACAGAGCCTACTGGGAAAAGCTTTCCGAAATTTCAAAAACAGGTCATACCTGCGGCCTTACGCCGTTTTTCCCGAAAACAGCGTACCTTGCAGAGAGCAAAACGCCGTTTGACTATTCAAAAGAAGAAATTTTCTTCGGCGAGCCGCTGAGATACTGCGCCGTGCCCGTGTCTTTTTCCGACGACGGCGCGGAGGTCTATCTCATTAACGGCAGAGTTGCCGAGGTGCTCAGCGACAGCGAAGCGGAATTTCTGCTTTCAAAGAGCGTTGTCTGCGATGGCAAAGCGGTGCAGGTTCTGAATGACAGAGGTTATCTCAAAAATGTCTCCGCTGAGGAAATCAGCGTGCAGGAGCTTCGCGAGCAGTTCACGGCTCACCCGATAAACCGCGGAATGGAAAACCGCAGATGGGGCGGTCAGATATGGCGAAAGACTGATTACAGAATCACAGGCGAAAGCCTTGAGCCGATATGCAAGTATTTTTCCGTAAGCTCGGGCGAGCTTAAGATTTGCGGCGTCTCGGCGGCAGTTTTCACAACGGAAAAAGGCGCGAAATGGGCGACGTTCGGCTTTGATTTGTTTGAGAGAACAAAGAGCACCGAGAAGCGCGCTCAACTCCTCAACGCCTGCGAATACATAAGCGGCAGACGCTTCACGGCGGAGCTGCTCACTCCCTTGCAGATGTGCGTTCTGCCTTACACCGACAAGGACGGCAGGTGCATCGCCGTCAGCCTTATCAACTGCACTGTCGGCGAAAGCGGCGAGCTTCGCCTTTCCGTAAAAAATCCGAAAACGGAAAACTTCACATTCATGAGTCAGTATTCTCAGCCCGTGAGCCTCAAAGCGAAGCGGATTTCAGAGAACGAATATGAAATCACCGTTCCGTCATTCGGCGGTTGGTCGGTCGGCACGGTGTTTATGAATTAAGATAGCGCGAATTGAAGCATTTTTATTGAATACAAACGACGAATATGATATAATCGCATTATCATCGTCAGGAGTTGGTTTTATGGATAAATTTTACCTCGGCGCTTCGTATTACCCCGAGTGGTGGGACGAAAGCGACTGGGAGGACGATTTCTCTAAAATGGAAGCTCTCGGCTTCAACGCCGTGCGCATGGGCGAGTTCGCCTGGAGCTGGTACGAGCCGACAGAGGGCAATTATAATTTTGAGCCGATGCTCCGCGCGCTCGACTGCGCGAAGAAGCACAATATTTCAGTCATAATGGGCACAACTACAGCCGTTGCGCCGCCGTGGCTTTATCAGAAATATCCCGAAATCAAGGGCGGCAATCAGTTCGGTCATTTTGATTTCGGCGGCAGAAAAGGTCAGTGCCTTTCGAGTGAGATTTTCCTCGACTACGCCGAAAAAATCACATCGGCGCAGACCGAGGCACTCGGAAAACATCCCGCGATTATCGGCTGGCAGCTTGACAATGAGCCTGGTTTCCCCTTTTGGGATTTTGACGAAAACTGCAATAAGGGCTTCCGCAAATGGCTCAAAGAGAAATACAAAACAATCGACGCGCTGAACAAGGCGTGGTTTTCGATGATGTGGTCAAATGTCTATACGGACTTTGAGCAGATTCAGATTCCCGTCAACCTCTCAGAGGGCGGCTGGTCGCCGCAGGTTCAGCTCGATTACAGAAAATATTTTTCGTTCACATTCAACCGCCTGCTTTCAATGGAGGCGAAATATGTGCGCAAAAATTCGCCCGACAGGTTTATTTACACCAACTGGCCGGGCGCAAACTGGAGCGTGAACTGCTTCAACGGCGAAAAATATCTCGACTACGCCGCGTGGGACAATTACGTGCCTCAGCCTTTCGGCGACGATTACAGAATTCAGCTCCGCGCCTCAATGGAGCACAGCTTTGACCGCAGGCTTTCAAACGGAAAGAACGAATTTCTCGTTGCGGAGCAGAGAGCGTACGCCGACGCGGACGCGAATCCCGATGTTATCTCGGCGCAGACGTGGCTGAACATTTCCCACGGCGCGTTCGGCACAATCTATTTTGAATGGCGCACGCCAAACGGCAGCTTTGAGCAAGGCTATGACGGAATCCTCGCCAAGGACAGAAATTACCGTGCCGACACAAAGGGCGTATTCGAGCGGCTTTCAAAGGAAATCAAAAAGGTTTATCCGCTGATTAAAAACGCGAAAACCGAGTCTGAAATCGCCGTGCTTTATTCTTACGAAAACAGCTGGGGCATGAGCGGCTGGGTGGTTGACGGCTTTTATGACG
>JAZUFU010000039.1:0-22196 GCA_045640865.1 Acutalibacteraceae bacterium
CTAATGTTTATTCATTCAGTAGTAAATGGAAGTATAAAAAACTGCTATGATATGGCGTATATATACAATATGGGTTCAGAAATTGAACAAGTGAAAATGCAGTTTTTTCTATACGGTGGTTCAGAAACTGAACAAGTCAGAGCCTAAAAAAGGCAAAACTTGTTCAGAATTTGAACAAGTTAGGCGGTCAGCTTGTTCAGAAATTGAACAGCCTTTTATTTATACGGGCTTGAAATAATGGTGAAATTTTGTGAATACTATGCAACAAAGTTTAACGGGGGGTATGCAACAAAGTTTACCTAATAATATAGATATAGATAATATAGAAGATAATAAAAAGAAAGTAAGTAAAGAAAATTCTTTTGACAATCTTTTCCACAAATATTATTCTGACCCCGAAATATGGAAATTATTGGGTGAATGGTTGAAAGCAAGAAAAGCAAAAAGAGCCGCCTTGACTGACAGCTGACTGAATATGGAAAAAGAAACAGCCGACAAAGCTGCCGACCGTCTTATATATTTCTCTCTCAAAGATATTATAATTCGGGGTGATAGTTTTGTCAATGACAAATGAACAGCTTGTAACGGCAATTAAACAGGGTAAAACAGAATACACGGCGGAGCTGTGGCAGAATACATATAAGCTCATTTACAAGCTCGTAACAGAATATTATAACAAGCTCGGAGAACGGTGTCAGAGCTGCGGCGTTACCCTTGACGATATGAAACAGGAAAGCTATATTGCATTTGTGGGAATGATAGAAGCCTTTAACCCTGAAAAGGGCTTGAAATTTTCAAGCTATGCAAATTTTCAGGTAAAAAATGTGGTGTTTGGTATGCTCGGATTCAGGACAGATAAAAAACGCCCTTTAAATGAATATATCTCACTGGATGAGCCTATAAACGGCACAGATGATAAAGAGCTGACAATAGAGAGCAGCATAGAGGACAGCACGGCGGTTGAAGCCTTTTACGCGGCTGAGGATGATATATTTAACTCAGAGCTTAAAAGAGCCATTGACAAAGCTATGAGCGAACATCTGACAGCATTTCAGCGCGATATTATACACGGACGATTTTACGATAATAAAACATTGGGCGAGCTTGCGGATGAAAATAGCGTAAACCGAGAGAGAATAAGAGCCGAAGAGGGGCGCGCGCTCAGACAATTAAGAAATCATAACCGCGAGCTTGCTTCATTCAGAGAACATTTCATAACAGACCATTCATATTTTTATACGAGCTTGGGGAGCTTTCGGGAGCGCATAGGAAGCTCTCAGGAGCTTGTAATTGAACGGCTTGAAGAAATTGCCGTCAGAAAATAAAACCGCTTATACAGGCTCTGACGGCTTATAACGCCCCTCCCCATACCTGAATAAAGCAAAGGGGAGAAACCGAACAACGGGGAAGTCGGATAGACACCTTCAAAAAAAATTCCCTACGGCAAAATCAAAGAAAAAAAGAGCGGTTGGCGCCGCTCTGTATATGTTCTGTGGTTATGGGGTTGGGTGTGTGGTTATTTAATGTGCTTTCACCCATTCTCTGAGTGCTATTTCAGCCGCTGGCTTCATTTCCTCGTCAAGATTTTTGATGTAGGCTTTCAGCTCCTCTAAATCCTGCGATACCTTTGCTCTGACTTCTTCGGGTGCAGCATTTACAAGCCATTGTGTAAGGTGTTCAATACCCTGCTGAACATCTTCACCGAGATTTTTTTCATATTTCTCAGGATGAAAAAGCTTGTCAATGAAAACTAACCATTGCCACCGAAAATCACTCATTGATGTTAACTCAGGTATTGAAGCTGTGCCGTCATCAGATATCCAATGACCGTTAATTGAGACTTTGGTCTTATCGTCAAGCTCAACTTTTGCGCCACGCTCGGCGGCTTTAAATGTCAGACGGATAGGCTCACCGTCTTTTTTTACAAATATTTCAGAATGTTTCATTTTGCTTTCCTCTTTTCTATTGACATCAGAAAGCGGATAATATAAAATATATACATCCGCTCTCTGCGGTGTTGCTCTTGTAAATCGCTTTGGTCGGTGCTTTTACAAGGGCTTTCTTTTATGCTATTGTAAATCTGCGTGTGCTTGTCTGCTTTGTAAAAAGCCCGTATATATCGGCGTGGGCTTTCTTAAACGCTGTGGTGTCAAATCGTGTGCTTTCAACGAGCTTGTATCTGATACGGTATTCTGCTGTTATAAGCTCATCAACGCCCTGTGAAAGCATTTCAGCCTTTATCTCGTCCTCTATGCCTGTAATCTCGTCTGCAAGCTCCTGAGCCATTATTTTAAGCTCTTTAAGCTCCTTAACCTTTGCCTGTAATTCATTCTTACCCATTGTTTTAACTCCTTATATTATAATATTCGGTCAAGCTGTCGAGCTTGGAACTCCTGACGGTGTGCGCCTTTTCGCTCCTGTCGGTGTGTTCGGTTGCTCCGTTCCTTAACTCTGATAATATTATAATACTTGCACAAGTATATTTCAATAGGCAAAATAGCCAAACTTACACAAGTATATTTGTTAAAATTTATACTTGCACAAGTAGATATATTGTGATATAATATGTATAATGGGAAAAGTATCAGAGTATAAAAACGCCTAAATCAAAGGAGCGGATATAATGGCAGGAAAAGCAAGCACAAGAGCAAAGAATAAATACAATGCTGAAAACTATGAGCGTATTGCTTTAGTTGTGCCGAAAGGCAAGAAAGATATAATAAAAGCTCATGCAGAGCAGCAGGGCGAGAGCCTGAACGGCTTTATAAATCGCGCCATTGATGAAACAATAGAGCGCGAGAGCGGCGGAGCAGACGGGAACGGCGGCGAATAAGCAAGCTCGTGGGTTGTTTTCGGAGTTTTCGGACGCTTTATATGAATTATTTTCCGAGTTTTCCGAGACTTTCGCGCGCGTGAGAGGAAGCACCCCCGTCTGAAAACGGTTTTGTTTTTCGGCTTTCAAACTGTGCGCCCCTCAGTACCTACGCGTGGGGCAAAATTTTCAGATTTTTTCAGGTTTTAAGGCGAATTATATAAAAATGGCGTTTTTTATGAGGATATGAGAATATAACAAGCTCGTATATGCTGAAAATATCGCCTGTGCGCCGTCCTGAGCGGCTTTAGCTTCTCGGCGGTGTAAACTGCTTATAAATAAAAAACAGCTCAGAGCGCGCGCCCTGAGCCTGAATAATAATGCTTGACAAATCATATAATTGTGATAAAATGAAGCTGTAAAGGGTGTGGCACTACCGATAGACGGTTACGCCCTCATAACGAGATATTCAAAGAATAACCGTTCTCATTGGCGTGGGGCGGTTATTTCTTTTTAACTGTGTATATGTAACCTGTTGCAAACAATAAAATAATTGCCATAATAACAAGATATTCCATATAAACACCCCCTTGCGAGGGCAAAGAGTGTAACCGCCTACCGTTATGGTAGCACCACGAGAGCATTATATAAAATACATGCGAGCTTGTCAAGCCCTGCCGCTTCATTTTTGTTGTTTATTTGTTGTTTATTTTGGTGAAATGTTGTTTATTTCGGTGAAAGCTCGTGAAACACCCACCGTCAGAAAATGGCTCTATATCAACGATTTTTGCGTTTTGTGAAAGTTCGTGAAAGATGATTATGCCAACTACGAACCAAAAGGTCAGGGGTTCGAATCCCTTGCAGCGCGCCACGAAAAGTCTTGATATATCAACATTTGTTGGTTATCAGGGCTTTTTATTTTTTATATTTCTATAACTTTTCTAACCGTTTTTCTAACACTTTTCAGACATTCAAACATCCATTTAATGAAGAAGCAATACTGTTTTTTCTTTCAATATCAAGATGTAAATAAATATTTGCGGTTATTTGTATATCAGAATGACCGAGCCATTCCTGAATATCTTTCAGAGTGAAACCATTAGCAATCAGTAAACTTGCACAGCTGTGCCTTAAATCGTGAAATCTGATATGCGGTAAATCATACGCCTTTAATATTTTGGAAAACTTCTGTGTTATATAATCCGGTGCATATGGTTTGCCATTTTCCCACTTGAATATATAATCATTTTCAATATACTCATTTCCAAACATTTTACGGCAGATATTTTCATTTGATTTTATCTTAATAAGCATATCCTTTATTTTGTCAGGAATGGGGAAAGAGCGATAACTCGAAGATGTTTTTGTGCTGTCTTTTTCAACAACTTCTGTAAAACGAACAACTGTTGATTTTATTGTCAGCATTGTCATATCTTCGTTTATGCTATCCCACTTCAATCCAAGAACTTCACTACGGCGTAAACCAAACAGGGCTGTGAAATAAATAAGCGGAAACAGCGGCTCGTCTTTTATCAATTCAAACATCTGATTGAGCTGTTTAACCGTATAAAAATTTGGCTCGTGCCTTTGGAGCTTCGGAAGATTTACCAAATCTGACGGATTTGAAAAAATGTAATTTTCTTTTATAGCTTCTTTCAGTGTTTGCTTAATGATAATCATATGAGTTTTTATTGATTTAGGGGAAAGACCTCCATTTCCGTCAAGTCTGCCATTTTCATACTTTTCATTAACATATTTCTGTATATCTTCCCTTTTTATTTCACTGAGCTTAATATTTTTCTCCTTGAAATAGGGGATGATATGAGTTTTAGCAATATACTCATATCCTTGAAAAGTAATTGCGTCAACCCTGATTTGTGCATTTTTAAGCCAATGAACGATATAATCACAGAAAAGCACATCAGAAGCAATAATTCCCTCTTTAGCTTCAAACTCCTTGATTTTATCAGAAAGGAACTTTTCAGCTTTACGCTTATTGTTCTTTTCATCAAGACCTGTAGCAATCCATTTTAATTTACGCTTACCGTTGCAGTCTTTAAGATTTATGACGGCATAATATTTGCCGTTTTTTAATTGCAGGCTACCTGTAATCATTTTAACTCCTTTCTGTTAGATAGCTGTCATTACAGACATAATAATATCATATTTTTTTATGCTTGTCTGCACTTTTCTATAAAATCAATAAGGCAGATTTTAGGTATAAGGTATTTTTTACCGACTTTGTAGTAGTTTATTGCTCCGTCTCGGAGCATTTTATATATATTGTTTTTGCCTATTGAGAGAGCCTGACAGACTTCATCGACGGTTAATATATCTTTGTAGTTATCAAACATACGCATCACCGTCAATGCGATAATCAGCAGGGAAATATTCAATTTTGTATGTTGTATCTTCACTGAAAGGAAGTTTCGAGCTGTTTCGTCTGAATTCAGTTATGTAGTTTATTCTTCTGATAAGTGCGTTCCAAGTCTCAGGCTCTTCTGTCTGAATATTAGGATACTGCTGACTGAGTGAGATGTTGCTGATAATGAATACCTTTGTAAAGCACGCTGTTTTGTTTTCATATCGTGCAGGCAGTGAGCAGGGATAGCCGTCTAAATACTGGAGCATATCTTTAATTGTTAATGAGCTTCTGAACTCATCAAAAAGCATTATATCTTCACCTTTGTAACGGTCAAAGGGATGAGCGTAGTCTGTGATTTTATACACATTTCTATATCCGTATTTATCCATTACATACCGCGTTTTCCCTGTTCCTGTTTCACCGAAAATATAGCTCACTTCAATGTGTCGGAATTCATCTGCAAATCTTTCGGATAAGATAGTCTGTCTTGTTGTTTCAATCTGTTTGAGCTTTATATAACAGCTTGGATATCTTTCAAGAATATCTGTATCGGAACAGCCGTCTTTTATCATTTCATAAACATCTGCACTTATTGATTTATTCTTGTCAACAGCGTCAAGGGGCATTGTTCCGTATTCTTCAAATGTTTCAATATTGTTTGTTTCTTTCTTGTCTGAGGTTAAGTATTTTCCCTCTTTTCTTATGTAGTCTCTGTTTTCCTGACTGCTTCCTTTTGCACTGTCAATATGAGCTTCGGGAAAGCGTTTCTTTACAGTATCAAAATATACAGCATTTGTGCAGTAAAAATATATGTGTGTATGTGGTGTACCATTTTCACCTACTTCATCACATAAGCAGTAATATTCATATTTAAACAGCGACATTATTTCGTTGATTTTATTGTGATTATACCCTTTATCAATAGGATTGTTAATTGTTAAAAGGTATTTACGGAACTTTTTTGTCATATCTAATGACTCCTTTCATAATAATTTCTTATAATAATCAGTCCTTTCGATTTTAATTACACAATTACACACATTACACTAAAGGTAATACTATACTTTAGTGTAATTATTTTTTGTGAATAGAGGGTGTGTGCTGTCTGCGGACATCAGGCAACATCTACTATTTAAACAGAGCAAATGCGGAAAAACTGTGCCTCAACACACACGGAAATCGGTATGCCCTGACGGGCATATATTTTATATTGCAAATCTGGGGGGATAGCTTTCTGCGCTGATTTAAGATACTGCGCCCCAGCCCCCGCCGAAGTTTTGTGCTTCGTTCTCAGCTCGCAGTAAACTTGGCGAGCATTACGAACTGCGCTAAATCATTTACATCACCTCAAAAATAGCTAAATTCAATATTTAAACAACAGTTTTAATATCTGCAACCAATATACACCTGTAAAATAGAAATGTCAACATTAAAATTGATATTTTAACCTCCTGTTAACAAAAATATTAAAATAAGCGATTACAACACTTGAAAAGTCATTGATTATGATGTATAATGACCGAAAGAAAGGGTGATAGCAATGTATGAAAAGTTAAAAAAATATAACAACCTTTATTCTGTTGATGAAAGAAAACAGCTTATAAGGGAAAGTTTGCAGAATTTCAGATTGAGCAAAGGACTTAAACAAAAGGAAGTTGCGGAGCTTATCGGAATAAACTATCAGACATACTGCAACTATGAAAGCGGAAGATGTGAACCGCCGACAGAATACCTTGTAAGGCTTTCAAAGCTGTATGAAGTTCCTGTTGATATTCTTGTTCAGGTCGATAATATGAATAAGGATGTAAAAAGTCAGCAAATACTGCTTGATACATACAGAAAACAGATTGAGGATTTAAAAAAGCAAATGCAGGATAATCCCTCAGAAGCGAATTATGCTTTAAATGCTATTGTCAATCAGATTGAAAAGCTCATTTCTGCTATTGAGAATAAATAAAAAAGAAGCTGTCGAAACTAATCGGCAGCTTTTTGTAATGACAGCTTTTCTAACACTTTTCTAACGCTTCTAACGCCGAAAAGTTATTGATATTATTTACTTTGTTTTTTCCCGTTCTCTGAAACCGTTGATATATAACGCTTTTTACGGTTTTATAAAGTTATATAATCTTATTTAACGCGGTCAATATGGAGCTACGAACCAAAAGGTCAGGGGTTCGAATCCCTTGCAGCGCGCCACGAAACCGACTATCACTTATGTGATGGTCGGTTTTTCATATAAACATAATCACCGCATTTGCCGATTCAAACGAACACATACATAAAAAAGCATTTGTAATATTCCAAAATAGAAATATCTTTTCATTCTGATGTGATAGTATATGTTGACAGCTCATACATCTGAGCTGACAGGAGGAACCGTAATGAAAGATAAGAACAGGCTTGCCCAGCTTTCAACCCGACGGATAATTTTAATCATTGTTATTGCCGCCGTTATCATAGCAGGGGCAGCTGTGGGAATAAAAAAAATAATCGAATATAAAAAAGAAGAATCCGCCCATGCAGCGTCTGCGGCTGAAGTCGCCGCGGTAAGTACAACAACCGAGGCGGACGAAATTGAAGTTGTTGAAGACGCCAAAGAGGATGAGGAAGAAACACTCGAAGCTGAATCCGAAACCAAAGTTGATGTTGATATCGATGATGACGAACTCGACAAGCTCATTGAGGAGCTTTCAAAGAACGCGATGAAAATCGAAACCACAAAAATCGATCCTAAAAAAACCACAACTGATAAAGATAAGAAGTCAGATAAAAAAACAACCTCTAAGGACAAGAGTGAGGAAGCATCGCAGACCACCACAACTTCAACAACCACAGAGACCACAACGGAGAAAACTCTTCTGAGAAAGAGAAAGACAACAACAACCCGCGCTGTTCATAACACAACAACCACCACTACAACCAGAAGAAGATTCCCATGGTAATAAAAAGTCCCGATATCAGTGTTTGCGATAATCGGGGCTTTATTTTTATTAAATTTTCGTACATCAGTTCAAATAAAAGTCAAACTGATTATTTATTTTTCTGTTTTTATATGATATAATGCAGACATCATGGAGAAACGGAAACATTCGGAGGAAAATATGAGCAAATCAGACACGATTCACATAGCCTACGGCTTTCATGTTAATCTTTACCATTCATACAGGGGCGACAGCAACGACGGTCTCGGCTTCGGCTCTGACATTCGCATAATCAGAAAGATTATTTCAACGCTTAACACGCTCAACGATCAGGGAATTCCCGTTAAAGGTACATGGGACACGGAGAATTTCTTTTCGCTTGAGAAGATTCTCCCCGAATACGCGCCCGATATTATTGACGGCATCCGTGAGCGCGTGGAAAAATACGGCGACGAGAACATTATCATGGGTTACAACAACGGCGCATTAAGCGCGATGAACGACGACGAATTTGCCGCTTCTCTGGAGCTTGCTGTTTCAAATCCCGAGGGCAGCGGACTGAAGGATATTTTCGGCACCTGTGAGCCGATAGTCCGCCCGCAGGAAGTTATGTTTACTCCGTCGCAGGTGAGCCTTTACAACAAATGCGGCATTAAAGCGGTGTGCCTTTACTATTCGTGTATTCCGTTTGACGCTTTCAAAACAATTATACCGAAGCTGCCCGACACAGAGGCGTATAATCCGCTGACCTACAGCTACAAGGGCGAAAGCATGACGGTTATCCCGACCTACAGCAACGCCGATGTGTGCGACGCGGGCTGTCTGAGGGCGTGGGTGAAATCGCTTCGCAGTAAGCAGGAGAGCGGTGAAATCAATAGCGACCTGTTTATCTTTATCAATATGGACGCGGACGCGATTTTCTGGGAAAGCCTTGACCTGCCGATAATCAAAAACAGGATTGCGAATACTGACGGTATTCACGGGCTTGTAACGGAAATTGCCGACCTTGACTATATCGTATTCGACACCCCCGGCGGCTACCTTAAAAATCATGCTCCCGTCGGCAAAATCAACTTCACTCAGGACACGGCGGACGGCAACTTCACGGGCTATTCATCGTGGGCGGAAAAGCCGTACAACAGAAAAATATGGACGGCGATTGAGCGTTCGCGCGCCATGAGCAAGGCGGGCGGCGGTGAGGATAAAGATTCCGCTTCGTTCAGGGACAGGCTTCTGCTCCTTTCCACAACTCATTTCGGGCTTGCGACGCCTGTGCTGAACATCGCGAGGGAGAAAAAAGCCGACGCGCTTGCGGAAAGCATAATTAAAAGCGGGCTTGAAGCGCAGGAAAAGGTAAACAATCTGACAATCAAAAATCTCAGCGGAGGAAAATTTCAGTCCGTTCAGCTTAAAATAAATGAAGAAATAACGGGCGGCGAGACTGTGGCGTTAGTCTCTGACGACATTGAGGATTACGCTGTGGTAAGCGCGGAAAATTCAACCGTTTATGCGCTGATAAAATTCAGAGAAAGCAAAAAAGAATACACGCTCAGAGCGGTGAAAATCAAAAAGGAAATTTCAGCGGACAAAGATTTCTCTCTGAAAACAAATGTGTTTGAAATGGAGTTTTCCGATTCGGGCATAAAATCCGTAAAATATAAAGGCAGAAAAATCGGCGGAGAAAAGTTCCTGCAAAGCTACATTACTTACGGCAAAAAGCGGCATGATTTCAATGTTCTCGGCGTGAAAAATGTGAGCGTTTCGGGCAGCGGAAAATGCGTGAGAATTTACGGTGAAATTCACCTGCCGAGTGAAATTAAAGGCGGACATTTCAGCTATGATTTTCTGAGTGTTCCGTTCTCTGACGCAGTGTTTGTCAAAAGTGAAATCACTTATCCGCACACGCTCGAGAAGGATTCCATTTCGACCGAGAATTCATCTCTCGGCAGATACACAGACAACGACTGGGTCGAGTGCGTTCCGTTCCAGCTCACGCCAGATTTAGGTAATGACCTGTCGGTTGTCAAACGCAATTTCAGCGGCGATGTTTCGTCGTTCAGAGTAAATTCCTTTACGGAATGTGATGAGAAAAACAGGACGCTTGATTCGTTCAATCATCAGCTCACAGGCGGCTTCACGGGGCTTACGGGCGGCGGAAACGGTCTGATGTTTGCGGTGTCAAGGCAGGTACTCAATTCAATGGCGTGCTGCCCCATGCGCCTTTATGACGGCGGAAAAGTAAGCATGAATCCCTTTGGCACATATTTCGGGAAACAGAGACATCATTTCTCTTTTTCAAAGAATGAAATTCAGAACGCCTACACGCTTATCGCCGCACAGGGCAAGTCAATCGCGCCGTCATATAACGGAGTGAGCGAAACATCATTCAATGCTCTTTTCGGCTTTGACGGTGATATGCCCTGCGGTGAAGCTCTTGAAAGCGTCAACGCTTTTTCGGACGGCTGTGTTGCCCTTGCGGACGAAAGCAGCATTTTACAGCCGTTTTACGGCGACAACATAACAACCGCCGAGCCCGTTTCAACCGCCGAAAATGCGATCAAGCTCAGAAATCCCGTGCTTTACGGCATAAAGGGCAACCTCGGCAAATATGCGGTTTACGGCGTAAAGGCTCTCGGGCATATAATAAAATCACAGATAAAAAGCAGAAAATAAAGGGGGAAAACTCATGAACTACGGCTTTACATCAACCTCGTTCCGTCAGATTAAAAGCGTTTCAAAAATCGTTTCAATTGCCCGTGCGGCAGGCGCGGACTGCATTGAATGGGGCGGAGACATTCATGTAAAAAATCTCAGCGACGCCGAGCGCGTCAACGCTCTGTGCGACGGCGCGGGCATAAATATAAGCTCCTACGGCAGTTACTACCGCATAGGAAGCGGCGACAGCTCCGAATGGGAGAGAATATGTGAAATCGCGGCGGCGATGAAATGCGGCTCTGTGAGAGTGTGGCTGGGTAATAAAGACAGCGAAAAAACAGACGAGGCGGAGTACGAAAAGCTCCTTGAGGACGCGAAAAACGTCTGCGATAAAGCAAAGGAATATTCCCTCATTGTCTGCCCCGAATGTCATGACAAAACCTACAACAACAACACCGACGCTTTTCTGAAAATCGCAAAGGATATTGACAGCGAAAATTTCAAGACATATTTTCAGTCAAGATACAAAAAGCTCGAATATGACCTTGACCGCATTGAGAGGACTCTGCCCTACATCGAAAGCGTGCACATTTCCTACTCTGAGCAGACGAGAGAGCAGCTTTTAAAGCAGAACCCGTCATACATTGACAGGCTGCTCGAAAAGCTTACCCAGTGCGGCTTTGACGGCAATATGCTCGTTGAATATACATATCTTTTCTGCTGGGCGGGAATCCCGAAAAACATGATTAAGGACATTGAAAAAATAAGAAGAAAGACAGGCGACGCAAAATGAAAATAGCTCTTTTCGGAACAAATAATCTTCAGTTTTCAAAGGTTTATACTCCCGAGGTGCTGAAAAAGCTCGCGGAATACGGCGAGCTTTCACCGAGAATAAATCAGAAAAATATTGACGAAAACGCGGAATTCTTAAGCGAATGTGAGTTTGCGTTTGCTACATGGGGAATGCCGAAATTCACAAAGGAAGAAATAAAAAAATATATGCCGAAGCTCAAGGCTCTGTTTTATTCCGCGGGAACGGTGCAGTATTTCGCGCGTCCGTTTTTAGAGTGCGGAGTTAAAATTTACAGCGCATACGCCGCCAACGCCGTACCTGTTACGGAGTTCACCTTCGCGCAGATAACGCTTGCGGCAAAGGGATATTTTCAGGCGGCGAAAAACTACCGTCTGCTTCCGCTGTATTCGCTCGCTCACGCGAATTTTTCAACAGGAATATATAACTGCAAGGTAGGTCTTGCGGGGCTCGGCGCTATCGGTCAGTCGGTTGCGGAGAAGCTCAAAGCTCTCGACGTTGAGGTCTATGCCTATGACCCGTTCGTCTCCCCCGAAAGGGCAAAGGAGCTGAACGTAACGCTCGTTGACCTTGACACGCTTTTCAGCGAATGTGATATAATCAGCAACCACCTCGCCAACAAAAAGGAGCTCAAAAACATATTCAACTACAAGCTTTTTAAAAAGATGAAAAAGCACTCCACATTCATCAACACAGGCAGAGGCGCACAGGTTGCGGAATATTCTCTTGCTTTGTCGCTCTGGCTTCACCCGTCAAGGACTTTCGTTGCGGACGTGCTCAAGAGGGAGTTTTTCCCGTATATCAATCCCCTTTTCTGGTGCCCGAACGCGATTTTAACGCCGCACATGGCAGGCAGCATTGGCAATGAGCCGCAGAGAATGGCTTACTACATGATGGAGGAGCTTGACCGTTTCCTTGCGGGGGACGAAACAAAATACGAGGTAACACTTGAATCACTCGAAAGAATGGCATAAGGGGGAATCTTTATGTTCGCGAAGCTGAAAAACACGCTCGCCTCTTACAGAAACGACGGCACCGACCCGAGAAAAAATGACGCGTGGCGCGTGCTTCTCTTTTCGCTCAACTACGCGGGCGGCTCGGCGATAATGATAATGATGGGCAAATGGTCATACTACACGCAGAACGTGCTCCAGCTCGGCATTATGTTCGCGTCAATTCATCTGCCTATCCGTATTCTCGACGCGATAACCGACCCGCTTATCGCAAATATTTTTGATAAATACAACAAACCGGGCAAGTTTAAGCTATTCATGATTACGGGCGCACTGCTCTCCCTTGCGCCTGCGCTGATAATCTTTTTCTACCCCGTCAATCCCGATATTCCGCTCGGTGTTTCGTTTGTGCTTCTGGGGCTTTGCTACGCTGTTGTAATCGTCGGCAACACAATCCTTATGACCGCCACAAGAGCAGGTCAGGCGATTATCACTCAGGACCCGAAGCAGAGACCGCTTTACGCTCTCGGTCAGACGGTTTCGGACGCGCTTGTTTCCGCGTTTGTGTCGGTTGTTGTTACGAGCAATCTCATCGGCAATATGCAGGAGACTTTTGTGTGGAGAGTTTCGATTATCGTTATGTCAATTTCCTCCGTGCTTCTCGTGCTCGGCGCGGTCAGGGCGATAAGCAACAGAGACACACCGACATATTATTCAATGACCGAAAAGAAAGACGAAGTGAAAATCACGGAGTTTTTCGGCGTTATCAAAAGAAGCAAGCCCCTGCGCTGTCTGCTGTGGGCGACCTGCTCAGACTCCATAGCAAAATCTGTCAGAGCGAGCCTTTCAATTTATCTTTTCGCAAACATAATCATGAACAGAGGTCTGACATCTGTTTTTGACATTCTCAACGGCGTTGTCCTCGGCGCGCCCGTGCTTGTCATCGGCATGTATTTCGCCTCCAAAAAAGGCTCGGCTTATATCTACCACAAGGTTTCGCTTATTCAGACGATTATCGCCGCGTCGGGATTTTTCGTTACAATGTTCCTGCTTCCCGCCGACCCCGAATACAGCTACAAGGGCGTAACCTTCAGCGTAATTCTTGTTATTCTGATTTTCGGCTCATACATGAGCACCTTGGGCATTTCATCGAATCTTGAAAACGCAATGGTCGGCGACCTTACCGACTACGAATATCTCCAGAGCGGCAAATTTATCCCCGGCACTATCGGCGCGGCGCTGACATTTGTCAATAAAATCGCGTCAAGCGGCGTGGGACTTATCACAATGGCAATCATGGCTTTCTGCGGCTTTACGGAAAGCGGCGAAAGCTCCGTTGTGCCCGAAAACGTTTTTGTCAACTACAGATTTTATTACTGCGTGCTGATTTCCGTTTTCATTCTCCCCGCAATCGGTCATCTTATCACATACATTTCAATGAAGCATTATCCGCTCACCGACGAGGTCATGACCGAGGTGTCAATGAAGATAGCCGAGGAAAGAGGACTGCTTAAAAACGACGATGTTCAGGAGGAAACAGTATGAAAAAATCACATATAATTCTCGGTCTTTCGTCGCTTCTGCTGCTTGAGCCTGCTGTTGAAGCCGCCGCTCTCGCTTTAAAAAAGCCTGCGCAGGAGCTGCCCGACGACAAGGACTTTGACTATTACTCGGCAAATGTAAACGGCAAGCGGTTTGAGGACTTGTATCTTTTCCTTGCGGGTGAAAAGGACGCGCCCGAATTCACGGAGGACGAGATGTTCACCATGCTTTCGGTGCAGGCGGACTACATGAATCACCGCTTTGACTGCGCAGATTTCAGAGCACAGCTTCTTTTTAAAATATACAGGGATTTTTCCGAAAAGCTCAGCGAAAGATGCGCGTCGCTTATTAAAAATACATTTCTCAGCTTCAAATATTTCATGGACGAGCCCGGCGACGACAGCATGTGCGGCTGGTCTGAAAATCATCAGCTTCTTTTCGCCGTTGCGGAATATCTCGCAGGGCAGGAATGGGGAAATGAAACTTTCACCAACAACGGCATGAGCGGCGAGGAGCACAGGAAAAAGGCTGAAATCCGCATCAACGCGTGGATGGAGCAGAGATTTGCTTTCGGCTTTTCGGAGTATCTGAGCAACAACTACCTTGCGGAAGACCTTGCGCCGATGGCAAATTTCATCGCCTACAGCGAGGACAGAGAAGCCGCCGAAAAAATGAAAATTATCATGGATATTCTGTGGCTCGATGTCGCTCTCAACAGCGTCAACAACCGCCTTGTCGCCGTCAGCTCAAGAATGTACGGCAGAAACAAGTCGGGCAATTATTACGGCAACAGCATCGCCGCCGCAATGAATATTCTCTGGGGCGCGGAGAGCGTCAGCGACATTCTCAAGGACGAAAATGTGTCCGAGAAAGAAAAGACCGCGATAACGGAAACTCTCACGAAAAAGCCCAATCACATCTTGCTGTGCTTCACGGATATTGTGAAAAAGGGACTTTACACTCTGCCGGACGCGATAAAGGATATTGCCCTTTCAAAAGAGAGCTTCGTTTCAAAAATGAGCTGCGGACTTTCGCCTGACGACATGGTTCGGGAAAATCTTGTCGGTCAAAAACCTCATCAGATAATGGCTCAGCTCGGCGCGGAAACATTCACAAATCCGCAGGTGATAGACAACACTCTCGAATTTCTAAGAACAAATAAGATGCTCAGAAATTCCTTTGTTTCTTATTTCAAATATCTCGACCTCACCGTGCTCAAGCCGCTGAATGTGAAAAAATTTGCCGAGAAGCACAACATCATGCCCCACGGCATAGCGACAGGCAGAGGAAATGTCTATACCTACCGCACGGCGAAATACGCTCTTTCGACCGCTGTGAAAAAGGACGTTGACATGTGCGGCGCGCAGGATCACGAATGGTCGGCGAATATCGGCGAATGTCTCGCGCTTTTCACAACTCACCCCGCAGGCAGCGGAAACAACAGGTTTTCGTCCTCCCCGGGTTACTGGATAGGCAACGGCAGACGCCCGATGAGCGTTCAGCACGAAAATGTGAATGTTACGATTTATAAAATCCCACGGAAAATCCGCCTTGCCGAAACAGCGGTTTCAAAGATAACCCACGCTTATATGCCCGCTGAATTTTATGATGAATTTGAGCTTGACGGCAATAAGGTTTTCACGAGGAAAGACGGCATTTTTGCTGCAATGATTTCAAACGGAGAGATGAAATTCAAGCCGCACGATGAAGAATCTCTCAAAGGACTTTTGGGCAAGCAGAAAGAGGGCTTTGCGCCTAAAAAGGAATTTGACCTCTGCCGTGAGGGCGGCGAATACCACGCCTATATCACCGAGCTTTCGGATTCGGACAAAGAAACCTTTGAGGAGTTCAAGGCGAGAATCAAGGCAAACAGGGCGGATTTCAGCGGCGATTCTGTCAGCTATTCCACCTCGTTCGGCGAAATTTGCGCTTCATACAGCGGCGAGTTTAAAGTAAACGGCGAGGACGAGCCGACGGAATTTTATCGCTACGATTCAAAATTCTGCAAAGCAAAAAGAAAGAGCGAGCGCATTTTTATCGACAGCGGCAAAAACACGCTCGAATTAAACCTCAGCGAAACAGTAAGAAAAGCGTCAGAAAAATCGGAATAAAACTCATAAAAATGTCAATGAAATTATCAGTTTTTTCTGTGAAAAATCTCGCGGAAATTCAGCTGAAATTTTCTTAAAAATGAATGAAGAAAACGCACCGTGAAATTAAAATCACAGTGCGTTTTTTATGCTTTATTTAACTTATATTGCGTGCTCAATTTCTTTGCGGATTTCGTCCGCTCCCGTGCCTTTTATTGCCGAAAACGGAATGGTTTTTACGCCGTCAAAATCAACGAGCTCCACCTTGATTTCTTCAAGCCTTTTTGCTGTTTCGGATTTATTGAGCTTGTCGCATTTTGTCATGACAACGACGAACGGAATGTTGTTGAACTTCATAAAATTCATCATCTCAATGTCCTGCTCAGTTACGCTGTGGCGCATATCCACAAGCTGAAGCACAAGATGAATGTTTCTGCCCGACTGAAAATATCCCTCCATGAGCTCAGCCCAGCGTATCTTTTCATCGTGAGAAACCTTGGCGTAGCCGTAGCCCGGCAAATCAACAAAACTTACTCCGTCGCAGTCGAAAAAATTTATGGTAACTGTCTTGCCCGGAACAGAGCTTACCCTTGCGAGATTTTTCCTGTTGAAGACCTTGTTTATCAGCGAGGATTTGCCGACATTTGACCTGCCCGCAAAGGCTATCTCAACGCCGCCCGACTCGGGAAGCTGACCTGACACGCCGTAGGAGGTTACGAACTTTACATTGTTATAATTCATCGTCTCTCACCTGCTCTTACGGTTGTGTATGCGTTCTGATTTTTGATGTTCACGCTTGCGGCCGCCGCGGCAGGGGCTTCTTTTTTAATCAAAGCCTGCTCAAAAACCTCGTGAAGCTCCGTTACGGGAACAAAGGTTATCGCGTTCTTGACCACCCTGTCAACATCTTTTAAATCGGGCAGATTTTTCTTAGGAATTACAACGGTTTTTATTCCGTTTTTGTAAGCCGCCATTGTCTTTTCGCGAAGTCCGCCGATGGGCAGAACTCTGCCGCGCAGAGAGATTTCGCCCGTCATGGCAACTGTCTGGTCAACGGGAATATCCGCAAGAGCCGAGACAAGCGCGGTAGCCATTGTTACGCCTGCGGACGGGCCGTCCTTGGGAACGGCTCCCTCGGGGAAGTGCATATGAATATCCTTTTCTTTATAGAACATCGGATTTATCGAGAACTCGTCAGCGTGCGCGCGGACATAGCTTACAGCCGCCATGGCGGATTCCTTCATGACATCGCCGAGGCTGCCTGTCAGCTCAATTTTGCCTGTGCCGTCCATGACGGAAATTTCGACCTGGAGCATTTCACCGCCGACAGCAGTCCACGCAAGTCCGTTGACAACGCCGACTGTGGGCGTCTGGTCAAGCGTATCGGGGATATAATCGGGCGTGCCGAGAAGCTCCTCCAGATCCTTTGCTCTGACAAAAATATTTTTCTTTTCGCCGCTGACAATTTTCACAGCCGCCTTTCGGCAGAGCGCGGCGATTTTCTGCTCAAGCTTTCTTACGCCCGCTTCACGGGTGTAGCCGTCAATCAGTGCGTACAGCGTTTCATCATAGACCCTGAAATTAGCCCCGCTGAGCCCGTGTAACGCCCTTTGCTTGGCGACAAGGTGATTCTTGGCTATGCGCAGTTTTTCCTCTCTTGTGTAGCTTGAGAGCTCTATAATCTCCATTCTGTCAAGCAGGGGCTCGGGAATGTCATAACGGTCGTTCGCCGTGGTGATAAACAGAACCCTGCTCAGGTCAAACGGAATATCAATATAGTGGTCGCAGAAGGTCTTGTTCTGCTCAGGGTCGAGCACCTCAAGCAGAGCCGAGGACGGGTCGCCCTTGTAGTCATAGCCGAGCTTATCTATCTCGTCAAGCAGTATCAGCGGATTGGCTGTTTTCGCCTGCTGAATCGCCGAAATTATCCTGCCCGGCATTGAGCCGATATAGGTCTTGCGGTGGCCTCTGATTTCGCCCTCGTCGCACACGCCGCCGAGAGAAATTCTCGCGAAGCGTCTGCCGAGAGCTTCGGCAACAGATTTTGCGATTGATGTTTTGCCCACGCCCGGAGGGCCTACAAGGCAGAGTATCTGCGCCGAAGGTTTGTCTGTGAGATTTTTAACAGCAAGGGTTTCTATAATTCTGTCCTTGACCTTTTCAAGTCCTGTGTGGTCTCTGTCGAGAATTCGTCTCGCGTGCTCAATGTTAAGGTTGTCGTATGTGCAGTAGTTCCACGGAAGCGCGGTGCAGATTTCAAGATACATTCTTATTACACCCGCCTCGGGGGACTGGAACGGCATTTTTTCAAGGCGCGCACATTCTTTCATCAGTTTCTCCTCACTTTCAGGAGAAAGACCGAGGGAAAGAATAGCCTCTCTGAATGCTTCGCACTCCTCCTCGGGAGAGCCGCCGTCGTTAAGCTCGGCGGAAATGACCTTCATCTGCTCGTGAAGATAATATTCACGCTGTCCTTTATCTATCTGCTGCTGCACCTTGTCCTCTATCTCGGATTCAAGCTTGAGAAGCTCGCTTTCTTTGGCAAGACGGCAGCAGATTTTTTCCATACGCTGAACGGGATTGAACTCGTTGAGAATAGTCTGCCTGTCCTGATACTCGAGCATGATGTTGCCCGCGATATAGTCGGCGATTTTACCTGCGTCATGGCTTTCAAGCACATTGAGAATAACATCGGACGGCATCTGAGGCGCATAATCGGCGTAATCCTCAAGCAAATCCTTTGATTTTCTCACAAGAGCCGCCGCGTAGTCGTGCTCCTCGGGCTTAATTGCCGTGTCATTTCTCGGCTTGACCTCGCAGATAAGATAGTCCTTATCTGAAATAACCGAGCAGAGCTTCGCCCTGCGGATACCCTCAACTGAGACACGGATATTGTCGCTGTTGGGGATTCTGAGCATGTGATTTATTTTTACGATTGTGCCTACCTTGTAAAGGTCGTCAAAAGAGGGGTCGTCGTCTCTTATGTCTTTCTGCGTAACGGCGAAAAGCTCCTGATTCTGAGACATGGCAATTCTGAGCGCGGCAATTGACTTATCGCGCCCTACATCAAAATTTATATTCATCCCCGGGAAAATTACCAGCCCTCGCAGAGCGACAGTCGGCATGGGGAAAGTAAGTGAACGGCCTGTAATCATACTTATCACTCCTTTTTCAGATTTTTCACCGCGGAAACCCCGATGAAAAAAGAAACAGGGTACCACAAAAGTACCCTGTTATGTACAAGAAAGATTACTTATACTTACGTTTACGTGCAGCTTCAGATTTCTTCTTACGCTTTACAGAGGGCTTTTCATAGTGCTCTCTTTTGCGAACTTCCTGAATGACGCCGTCTCTTGAAGTCTGTCTCTTGAATCTTCTGAGAGCGTTGTCTAAGGATTCGCCTTCTTTAACTTTTACCTGACTCATTGCTTATTCCCTCCCTCCGCAATTGCAAGGAGTATAATGTTGTTGGGTAAATTTTATCACACCTTAGTATTGTTTGTCAATATAAAATACAAACTTTTTTTAAAAATATTGACGAAAAAACTGCACAATTTTGCCATGATTTTTAAAAATATGTAGAAGCTGTTGCAAAACTGACTTTTTAGTGATAAAATACCAGTTAATGAACAATGTATCGGAGGAATGAATATGGTATGCCCCGAGTGCGGCAAGAAGCTGCCCGACAATGCCGTTAAGTGCAACAAATGCGGCAAGGTCTTCAGAGAAGTGAAAAAAAATTCCGAAACAGATGAGTATCTGAAAAAACAGAAGCAGAAGGACGAAGAAAGAGCAAAAAAAATCAGAGAAAAAAATGCGAAAAAATCAGAGGAAAATCCGACCGGAAATGAGCGCAGAAAGAAGCTGAAAAAGGTTATAATTTTATGCGCCGTCATAGCGGTTATAGCGGCAGTTTCCGCGGCGGTTTTCATAAGCGTAAAAAACAAAAAAGAGGCGGAGCTTAAAGCGGATTTTCCCGAGCTTTTTGTGGAATATACATACCCCGAAATTGCTGACAGCGAAGCGGTAATGAAGCTGGGAAAAATTAACATCAGCGCGGAAGAATATGAGTTCTTTTTCCGTCAGAGTTTTTCCAACGTTCAGAACAATGCTCAGCTTCAGTTCAGACAGTTTGTGATTGACAAGCTCGGCAATCAGTATGACGACAGCAAAAACTACTACGATGAATACTATGAGGAATACGCAAAAGACCGCCACAATATTTTTGATTTTTCAAAGCCGATAAACAGCCAGTCTGAACCCGCTCTTGACGAGAACGGCAACGAGATTTCGTGGCAGGAATTTATCCGTGCGGACGCGATAAAAACGATGGCAAATTACCGCGCAAAATTTGACCTTGCACAGGCTGACGGCATGGAGCTGACGGACTATATCAGATATCAGGTTTACTCTCACGCCGAGGGACTCCGCGACGCGATAAAGGGCAGCGGATATCAGAATCTTAAACAGTATTTGCAGATTCTTTTCGGCTCGGGCTGTGATGAAGAATTTTTCAGAAACGAGCTTATAAGAGAATACACGGCGTCCGCATATGACGCAGAAAGCAATCAGAAAATCCTTGACTCTTATTCTGACAAGGAAATCAGCGGCGAATACAAAAAGGACCGCGCGAACTATGATTTCATCGACCTGAGCCTTTATGAGGTTACAGGCAAGGACGCCCTCAAAAAAGCGGAAAAGATTCTCAAAGACACCCAAAATCATGACGGCTTCACCGCCGCGATTCAGAAGCACACCGACAACACGCAGGACAAGAACTTCATGCCTGCCGTACCCAAGCAGTACATTGACACTCAATTTTCGGAAAAAATCGGCGAATGGGCATACGACACTCAGCGAAAAGCGAACGACAAAAAGATATTTGAAACAGCAAACGGCTTTACCGTCGCTGTCATAGGAGCACCCGCATACACCAAAACCGACTCGGTAAGCTACCGCGAAATTGTCATAAGCAAAACGGACGACAGCGGCAATATGCTCTCTGAGGACGCAATTGCCGCGGCAGGAGCTGACGCGCAGACTATTTATGATGAATGGAAAAACGACAAGCCGACAGAAGGCTCATTCGCCTACACGGCTATTAAAAAATCGCAGGGCTCCACGGCTTCCGCAGGCGGACTTGTTCCGATGGCAAACGCCGACGACTGCGCCGAGCAGCTCGGAAGCTGGCTGAAGGATAAATCGAGAAAGAAAGGCGACACTCAGCTTATCGAGACTGACACCTCGTTCACCATTGTATATTTCCTTAAAAATTACGGCGATTACTGGAATTACGCCATAAGAGCCGCCAGAGCCGCAGAGGACACGGCGAACTCATTTATCAAGGCGCAGGAAAACTACAGCGAGAGCTTTACGCCCGATATTCTCGCCGCGCAGGAAGAAAAAATCATAACGGAAATCAACAGGATTTATTTCGGTATCGGAATGTAAATTAAATAAAAATAGCCCCTGTGCCGCGAAGCACAGGGGTTACTTTTTTCATCAATTAGCCGATAAGTGATGTGATAGTTGCGATGATGCCTTTGATAGCTTCGATGATAGCTGTGAAATCGATACCCTTAATCATATCGATAACTGCTGCTGCATCGCCTTCCTGGAAATAAGCAAGAATCTGCTCTACTACTGCAAGAATCTGATCCATTTTTTTCGCTCCTTTCAGAAACATTTTATACAAGGTATGTACGAAGACAGACCTGAGCCTGTCCAGTAGGTATAATATCACAGTATGGATTTAAAATCAACACCAAATTCGTTTTTTTGTCAAATTATTATACATTTTTGTGAAAAGTGTATAAATATTTGCTGTAACATTTTGTATGTTTTTGAATATGATAAAATATCACGGAACGGGAGGTAAACGGAAATGAACTCATTCTGCTCAAAAGCATACACCTCGGGAGGGCTGACGGAAATCGGAAACCGAGCGGCAGACGGCGAATTCACATATATTCTTAAAGGATACCCCTGCACGCTGAAAGAAAAATTTATTACGGAAATACAGAATTCGGCAGATTGCGAGTGCGAAG